>PFIF01000137.1 GCA_002782605.1 Deltaproteobacteria bacterium CG_4_8_14_3_um_filter_43_13
AACAACCATCATGGGGGTAGGTGGTACACTTTTCAATTCCCGAAATTGGTACACTTTTACTTTCCCATTGACACCTGGTTTATGAAGCAACGGCGTAACAAAGAAAAATCCGGAAACTCTTATAAGAAAAAATGGCTGAAGAATCATCCTACATAAACCATGATTACCGGCGTTGTAGTGGTAAGCATGCCATCGGTAATCAGACCTTCGATCTATGTATTTCTGCATACGGACGCCTTCGCCGTATTGCGGAATTAATGGTTGGGCGCATAGGCCGTTTTATCTCAGTAGGAGGAGCGCCTGCATATCGCGGGTATATGAACCCTGCGCTCTTCAAACCGCCGGGATTGCCAGTCCCAACGAGTGAGGAGGCGCCACTAGTTGAAGTTGAGCAGGAAGATGTAAAGGGTTGGCGTATCGTTCAAACCGAAGAAATCGTTTTCAAATACCACCCCACCGCTACCCATTTTCGCTACCCATTTGTCTATGGTCCCTATCAGCTTCTACCACGGGAATGGTGTGTTGTTCGCCGCATCCTCGACAAACGCCCCCATATTATTGTACCTGACGATGGGCTTATTATGTATACGTTCGGCTATGCCGGGAATCTGGCACATGCTGTATTACTAGCCGTTGACAAGCCGGAGAAATCGGCAGGTCAGGTTTTTAACTGTGGTGATGAGAGAGTCCTCTCATTACGTCAGGTCATTGAGATTATTTCTTCGGCCCTGGAACACGAGTGGGAAATCATATCCATGCCCTCACAGTTAGCAATTCCAGCAAGACCCATGATGATGCAGCCAGTGACTACTCATAGAATACTGAACATCGCGAAAATTCAGCGGGAACTCGGGTACCATGATGTCGTAGACCCTGCTGACGCATTAACCCACACGGCAAAATGGCTTGTCGACCATCCACCCAAAACGGGCGGTCAGGAAGAGACCTTGCTTCAAGACCCGTTTGACTATCATGCTGAAGATCAACTAATCGTAGCCTGGAAGAAATTGACCAAGAGTATGCCAAAGATTACTTTCAAGCAGGAACCCGGTTTCGGCGTATATTACAGTGGCCCCGGAGGCAGATATAAGTCATCCGATCAATTCAAATAGAGGGCTTTTCTTTTGTCCAAAAATTTTTTGAAAATTCAAATCTTCGCATAACTACTTCGATAGCGAATGTTGCGAAGCAAAAAACCTTTTAATGACACTTCAATCATTGCCTTCGTATTGGTCTTCTAATCGCTGTCCTTGACCCCCATGAATTCTCGGGGCAAAATTCCAAAGGAGGTTTAAGATATGGATAAAGATGCTGTAGGCAAGGAGATAGGGCCGTTTTCATATATTACCTGGGAGAGGAAGATAAAACAGTCTGTTGAAACAACAGGGGATAAAAATCCTCTTTATGTAGATGAAGAATTTGCCAGTAATTCCAGACACAGTGGGGTTATAGTACCGCCTGCCATGGCAAATGCCTATTTCGTGGGCATACCGATATGGAGTGTGATAGAAGTGTGTAAGATAGATAGGACAAAGGCTTTGCATGCAGAACAGGAGTATGAATTTGTTAAACCCATAAAGCCATGTACGTTATTATCAACATACTATAAAATAGTAGACATCTATGAAAAGAAGGGGTTAGGGTTTGTGGTGGTGGAAGGGATAACAAAGGATGAACGTGGGGATATTGTTCTCAAAGGCAAGATAACATTGATAGAGAGATAGGAGAAAGATAAGGAGGTGATTGGATTGAAAGAGGTATATTATGAGGATGTCAAGGTAGGAGATGAGCTTCCCGCCTTGAAGAAAACAATCACAAAAGAGCAAATTCTGAACTATGCTGATGCGTGCGGGGATTACAACCCTATCCACGTCGACGAAGAGTCCGCAAAGAAGGCCGGTCTGGGGGGAATAATAGCACATGGTCTTTTGAGTTTTGCCTCCGTGATTCAGTTGATAACCGACTGGCTTCGGGACCCAATGGACCTAAAAAAGATAGTGGTAAGGTTTACCAGTATGGTTCGACCCGGAGATGTGCTTTCAATAAAAGGCACAATAAAAGACAAGTATGTCAAGGACAGCTTGAATTATGTTGACTGTGAGGTTGTGTCGAAAAACCAAAGAGGTGAGAAGACCATTATAGGGAAGGCTACAGCGATTCTTCCCTCAAAGACCGACTAATTGTAGAGAACCCTATTATGCGATACGGACTTACCGAAGAACAAGAGATACTCCAAAAGACAGCAAAGAACACCGTGCTTCCGCACAGAGCATTCAGTGTTATTTTTTTCATGAAAAACTTACTTTACAGGCAGGTTTTCATTCCCCTACCCTTTCTCAAAAGTTGGTACTTTAATATAACTTAATGAGGAGATAATTATGGTAGAGATAAATCGTATTTTGTTTTGTCATGATTTTTCTGATACAGCGGATTTCGCCTTTCCTTATGCCATATTAATAGCAGAGAAGTTCTCAGCCTCGTTGTACATCATTCATGTGATAGAGGAGACTTTCTATCATGCACCATATTTAGGGGCATTTTTAGATGCGGAGACTGTAAAAAGAATTTCTGAAGAAATGGAGAAAAAGACCAGACAACAACTTGATGATGTCTGTAAATCCAAGGCTGATATGTTGAACGAATACCACCCCGTCATATCGAGAGGAATGGCGTTTTCGGAAATAATAAGTGTAACGAAGGAAAAAGAAATCGATCTTATTATCATGGGCACGCATGGGCGTACAGGTTTAGGCCATGTGCTCTTTGGAAGTGTGGCTGAGAGAGTTTTAAGAGAAGCTCCATGCCCTGTTTTAACTGTGCACATGTCAGACAAGGGGGCTAAGAAGCTTTAATGTTCCTATTCTCTTAAACCTCTTGGTGGTGGCTTCAATAAAAATCTGGCACTCCTTCTTTGGGATAGATAACGGCGCTTACGGACTTCTTTCTTTTGGTTCTTTTCCACACTATTCCCTCTTTTTCTATTCGTCAGTCAATCTCGCAAGAAATCAAACCCAGTTTCAATTGCTTACCTTCTATTCCCGGTTTAATTGTAATTTGACAGCTTGGGATATGTGTGTTAAAAAGCTTCTATTGTAGTCTTGTTACAACAACTTTATCCCATTTTGCAAAATAGATGGCTAGAAGAGGGATTGTTTTTCCATATAGTCCTACTTACGTTACTCAGATCAAGGTTCTCTCCTGAAGTTAGTGACATCCGAAGGGGAAGGCTAACGAAATAAGCTTATGACAGAATTCAACAAGACCCGATGGTCAGCAAAGGCGTTTGCCCATGAGTACCTGGAAACGGCAGACATCCGAATCTTAGAGCGGAGAAGACTGCTGGAAGTATTGAAATCGTTCTACAGGTATTTCCTGGGGGACAAGCAACAAAATACAGTCCTGGACATGGGATGTGGAGATGGCATCCTGATACATGAGCTTCTGAAAATCGATGGTTCTATATCAGCCACGTTGATTGACGGCTCAGAGGATATGATAAACAAAGCCAGAGAAAGGCTGGCCGGCTTTAAGAATATCCGCTTCATTAAAGCAAGTTTTCAGGAGCTATTATACAAAGACATTCCACTTCCAGATTTCGGCTTTATAGTTTCCTCCCTTGCTATTCACCATCTGGCAATGAATGAGAAGAAATCCATCTTTAATTGCATTTATTCCCACTTAAGAGAAGGGGGCTATTTTGTAAACACAGATGTTATCCTCTCACCGACAGAAGCCCTTGAGAAATGGTATCTGGAATTATGGAAGGAATGGATAATCGAGAGACAGACTGTGTTGAAGTCAGAAACCGAGTATGAGGATATTATCAGCAAGCATCTGGAGAAGGAGCACCATAGTAAGCTTGACACATTAGCCGATCAGTTGAATGCCTTGAAAGAACTCGGATTCAAAGATGTAGATTGTTTCTATAAATATGGCATTTTTGCAATGTATGGCGGCAGGAAATAACCGTGAGAGTTAGCAGACTTCTTTTGTGGCTCGAAAACGACTACGTCATCTACACCACCAAAATCTGAGAAAAAACAACATTGTCGCCTGTGAACGAGATAGCCAAAATGCTGCTCCGCTTGAACGCCTATGGGTATTGACAGAGGCAATATATAAAGGGTTGGATACATTCTGACGAAAAAAACCGTTCTGTTTAATTATTAGCGAATTGGAAAAATATTATCGGTAATGATACATTATTCAGGAGGTAAGAATTTATGAAAATAAGACCCCCTAAGAGATTATTCTGGTTTATAAAAGAAGGGACAGAAATAGACCTTTCAGATAAAAGACAACTTGATATGTATGTGCAACAAATCATGTCGAGAGGGATAACTTCTGATGTCAAAGGTCTTTTTGATATTATGAGTAAAAATGAACTACTTGGCTCTTTTGCACGGATAAAAATTTTTCTTCCATCAGAAGTTAGAAAATTTTGGGAGGAAGCACTTGGAGATACTCACTAATCTGCATAAAAAAATACTGACAGTCTTTTCTAGTCTTCATGATGCTGATTCATTCTGTTTCACTGGTGGAACAGCATTATCTGCCTTCTTTCTTAATCACAGAAGAAGTGAAGACCTTGATTTTTTTACAAGCACTGGTGAGCTTATATCGCCTTTTAGCTATACATTAGAATCAGCGTTAAGAAATGAGAACCTTAAAGTTGAAAAAGTTCGGGGATTTTCATCTTTTACTGAACTTTTTGTTTCATCGTCTAATGAATCCACTGTAATTCATATTGCCTTAGACGCCCCTTTTCGTTTAGAAAATACTATAACATCAGATGAATTTCCACGTCTCAGAATAGACAGCTTAAAAGATATATCAACAAACAAGCTTCTTGCCCTTTTTGGGAGAGCCAATTTTAAGGATTTTGTTGATGTCTATTTTATTGTGCAAAATCATTATACAAGAAAAGAACTGGCAGAATTTGCCAAACAAAAAGATCCCGGTTTTGACCTTTACTGGCTTGGTATTGCCTTTGAACGGATGGAGAATTTTGCAGGCAGCACACCCGAAATGCACCTCCTTGTCCGCCCATGTACAATGCAAAAACTTAAAGAGTTTTTTAGGGACTGGAGAAAAGAAATTATTGGAGAAATTAGAGGAGACAAGCAATGAGTGACATAAAACCATGGATAGAAGCTGTGAGATTGCATCCCGATGTGGAATCTGAGACCACTTCAAGGGCACAACCAGATGCTATTGATCTGGGTGCATTGGTAGAAAAGGATTCAAATGTTCCCCCTACTTCCAGAGATACCTATTCCTTCTTCCGCGCTAGTCATCTGAGAACTGGTATTAAGAGAATGATTGAAGAATTAAATAGCAGGGGAAATTTCTCTAAAAGTAGAAGCTTCATCAAAGGAGGGCATTGATCCTGCGTGGCTGAGAAATGCAGTTGAAGAACCGATTGAGGAAGCGGGGATAGAGATGCAAGAGGGAACAACCATGAGAATTAGCAGACTCCCTTCATGGCTCAAAAAGGATATTTCCCGAGGAAAAGGTTTATTCAAGGTTAAGAAGATACTCTCGGAACTGGGACTAAATACCGTGTGCCAGAGTGCCAAATGCCCAAATATTGGAGAGTGTTTTGGGGAAGGAATCGCTACTTTTATGATTATGGGTAGAATCTGTACCAGAGACTGCCGATTTTGTGCTGTAGATGGTGGAGACCCAAATCCTCTTGAGTTAGATGAACCATTTAGGGTAGCACAGGCAGCAAAGGTTCTGGGATTAACCTATGTGGTTGTTACCTCTGTAACCCGAGATGATCTGCCGGATGGAGGTGCTGAACACTTTTCAAAGACCACCACAGCTATACGAGAAAGTTTGCCCGGCTCTAAAGTTGAAGTGCTGGTGCCTGATTTTAAAGGTAGTCATGATGCCATACGGGAGGTGGTCAAATCCAACCCCACTGTCTTTAACCACAACATGGAAACAGTTCCCCGTCTTTACCCACGGATTCGGCCTGGTGCCGATTACCACCGTTCTTTAAATCTGCTGGAGTCTGCAAAAGACTTTGACAGTGACATTGTAACCAAATCGGGTTTAATGCTGGGTTTGGGAGAGACAAGAGAAGAGGTTCTCCACTCCATGAAAGACCTGAGGAATGTTGGATGTGATGTCCTGACCCTGGGACAGTATCTCCGCCCCTCTGATCGTCATTTTCCAGAAGAAAGATTTCTCCATCCCGATGAGTTCAAAGAGCTTAAGTCAATAGGTAAAGAGATGGGTTTTCTGGAGGTGGCCTCAGGTCCATTTGTTCGAAGCTCTTACCATGCCGGTAGGCTTCTAGAGAGGATCCTTCCACAATGGGAGAAGGATAATGGAGAAAGATAAGTCCCCAGAGTGGCGTCTATTGACCACCGGTTTTCTGAATGCCTTTGAAAACATGGCCATAGATGAGGCTATATTAAAGACCTGCAGTCAAGGTGAATCCCCGCCTACCATTAGATTCTATGGTTGGAAGCCCCATGCAGTATCCCTCGGATATTCTCAACAGGTTGAAGGCAACATTAACTTACAGGTATGTGAAAGATTAGGGACCGATATTGTTCGTCGTCTTACAGGCGGGAAAGCGGTTCTTCACGATGAGGAGCTAACCTATTCTTTTGTCTGCTCGTTAGACAGTCCTCTTTTCCCACGAAACATTATGGGAACCTACAAGAAAATAAGTTCCTGTTTAATCGAGGGGTTTAAGAGGCTCGATATCGCCGCCCAATTGTTTGGGTCAAAAGGATCGGAAGTGAGTCTGTTTGAAAAGATATCCAATCCGAGTTGTTTTTCATCCCCTTCACGACATGAGATATCCGTATGCGGAAGAAAGATTTGCGGGAGTTCCCAACGACGGGTTAACGGTGCTTTTCTACAGCATGGTTCTATTTTAATTGGATTTGATGCCCAAAAACTCTCCGAGATCATGGTGTTTAAGGGATTAAAGAGAGAGGTAGTAGATTACCTGTCTAGGAATATAACTTCGGTGAATGACCAGGCAGGTAAAGACACAGACTTCTTTGAACTCCAGGGGATATTCATTGAGGGTTTTCAAGATGTATTGGGAATAGAATTGAGAGAGGGGGATATTACCCAACAAGAACACCAATTGAAGGAACGGTATTTAAAAGAACGCTATCTGAACCCAGAGTGGAACTTTAAGATGTCAGGCGGCCGTAGAGATTGGTGACAGAAAGGGTCTGACGAAAATTAAGGTTCTCCTCTAAAGAGGAAGGAGGTTGTACCATGACAAAACAAAAGGCCGACCCCTGGGAGATGATGCAACATGCAAACGACAGGTTCAGGAAGGCTTTTCAAGAAGGCGACTTAGAATGGGGGTCTACTGGTTGCAGGCAGGTTGCCGGTCTTATTAAAGATATTCCAACATGTAAGGAGTTGATTGAGAGAATCGTCAAAGAGACTGAAGAATTTGGTTGATGTGGTTAGGAATAAGGTTCTTGACTAATTCTGAAAAACTTACTTTACAGGCAGGTTTTCATTCCCCCATAAATTAAATGGACTAAAGATTGAGACTACTGGAGACAGGCGAAGTGGAAAATAATCCCTTGTCATCTACACATTTATGGACTTAAAAAGGTCTTACTGGATCAGTTTTCGCAGAGATTCGATGAAGTGAAGAAAAAAAGGGGCTGTTTTTGCCCCTTTAACCCATTTGTCACAACCAAGGACAGGATATTTGGTTATAAGTACCAGTAATACACCTACAATAATGGAACTCCTTATAAAACCAAAGACTGCCCCACCCAGCCTGTCGATCCAGCCCAGTTGAACCAACCTTATCAGCTTCTTGAGCAATATACCAACAAGGGTCAGAAAGATCGCTACCAGGAGAAATACTGCAACAAAGCTTACTATATTGGCGACGTTAGGATTGTGAATTATTTTTCCCAGTATCTTTGCCCCGACTATATATGACCTGCTGGCAATAACTATACCTAAGATCAAGGCAAAGAGAGTAAAACTCTCCTTGATCAGTCCCCTTTTTACCCCAAAGACAATACTGATACCTACTATGAAAATAATTACTATATCCAGCGAGTTCATGATTTTACCCCCCAGGTTAAACCCCTGATTGTACCTTTCAGGGGTAACTAAATAACCCTATCAACAAATTCTCTTATTCTAACAAACACCTCTTCACATCCTTCTTTACGCAGGATTACGTGGCGGTTGAACTCGAATGCATAGAACTCCTTCTCCTTTGAACTGATACCATCAAGAATAATGGAAGCGCTTCGCGGGTCTACAATCGGATCGTTTTTCTCCTGTATTACAAGAGCAGGAGCGAAGACCTTGCCCAGAGAGTCTCTGGTTTTGTCCATGAGAAGGCTCAGTTCTCTCAGGCCTTTGATGCTGTTTTTAGAGTAGTTGATTTCAGGATTCTCAGCCTGGTTGTCCACATATTCCAGCCTGCCTTCTTCTATGTTGAACTTCTCCAGCACTTCATTCCAGAAGTGAATTGGGCCGATTAGCTTTGTCTTTATGTTTTTAAGCTGTAAGGGAGCATTAACGGTAAAAAGACCTGCAATCTTACCTTCTTTGTTCGCCGCAGCCAAAAGCGCCAGGGTACCTCCTGTAGAAAATCCACCGATGACTATACGTTCACAGGCATTTCTTAAAACCGTATACCCCCTGTTAAAAGAATCGTACCAATCCTTCCATGTAACATCCGCCAGGTTGTAAGGTGAGGTGCCATGCCCCCTCAAGCGTGGGCCATAGACAGAATATCCAGATTTGGCAAGAAAATCTCCCAGAAGTCTTACCTCTTCGGGCGCCGACATGTAACCGTGGCAGATGAGTACACCTATTTTTGATTTCGCTGGGTTCAAATAAAACGGCGCCCCCACTTCCTTAGGTTTTGACAGCTCCTCTTTATAATACCTGTCATAATCCTCTTTAAACATCTCCTGATCCATTTTGGAAATAAGGTTTGCCATTTTGGACCTAACCTTCTTATGGGAACGGCTAAATTCCTTCTTGATGGCTCTACACAAATCCTTTACATTCTCTATCTCGTTAACTATAACCCTGATGGTGTTTTCTACACGTATCTTGTGGAATTCATGGGGCATTTCAAGTCTATGGGTATCAATGAAATAGGTGCCGTCGCTCTTTTTAATGATCCCTTCTCTTATAGCAAGATATTCAAAATTGTCATAGTCTTTTTCCCTTTCATCCGCTACCAGCTCGATGGGCAGATTATCGAGAGAGGGGTGAAGATTGAACCTTTTCTCCTTCTTAATCTCCTCACAGGCTAAAAACAGTTTACATTTAAAGAGATAATCCGATGTTCTTTTCTTATTCAGGGATAGCAGGGCATATGAAAAGAGATGATCCATGTTGACTGTTACCATGGAATAGATTCTGTCCATAAAGTTATTGGTTAACCGACGAGAAATACGCGCCAGGTTAAAATCCGCTGGATCATCACCGTAAAGGAGTTTTCTTAGATATTCTGTTAAGGAAGAAAGAGGTTTATTCTTCCTGAAATAGTAACGATCCAAAAACCCCCTTACCCTTACCTGTGCCCCAAAAGTGACATGGATATCAGAATCGGAAAAGAGCAGATTCCCCTCTATCTCCAATTCCTCTTCCAGACGCTCCGGTATCCCTTTTACAAGCTTGGATGCAAGGGTTTGGATGATGTTCTTTCCTGCCCTTATGGGAAAGTAAGTCAGGTTGGTAGGGATGATAACGGTTTCTCTATCAGAGATTTCGTCCACTGTCTCAATGGAAAACCTCTTCAGGTAATCCGAGACCCTTTCCTTGTCCCCTTTTCTATGAGCAGATATAATCTCTCTTTTATAAAACTCCGAAAGGACTGCCAGGTAAGCAGACCCTGTATGTATCGGGCCTTCTCTCCCCGGGTAATTGACCATGAAATTTCTGGAACGGATGACCTTTTTGGTCTTTATCATTGCCCCTTCAGGAAAGATAACCCAATTATTTCTGCCGGTGATAAGGTCACCTATTATGATATTGTTTCTATTGGGGTCATCCAATGACAGGGCACCCAAAGCCGTTAAATAATCTCCAAACTTTCCTTTAAAAAAGGATGAATCTGCCAGAGAATGGGGCATGTTGTTTGTTGTCTTTTTAATTATGTAGGGGAGAAGAAAGGTTTCAGCCCTGGTAAAGTGGTTTACAACATAGAGGATGGGGTTATCAGGTATGTTTTTATCGCCGGCTATATGTATATCCGCTTTTATAAATCTTTCCAGAAGCTTGAGGGACAGAACCGTGCCGTACAGTATTGCGTTTGTAAAGGTATGTTTTGTCTTTATTTATATCTCTCCCTTCGGTTGTTCAGAATGACATAAATTTTAGAAAAAAATAGCTTAATATTTTGGCTTCAGTCCAGCTTGCTTGCATAATTCGTTTGCTGTGATTCTATCGAGATTCCTATGCCTTTTGATAGGAACTGTCTTTGCTCCATTCGTAAATATTGAATGATTGCTACCTTCCCGCAGTAGATAAAATCCGTTTTCTTCAAAATACCGAATTAGGTCACGCCGTTTGATGGACACTATCAACCTCGACCGGAACTTGCTCAATTAAAGAGCTACCTATGGGAATTTCTTTTCCTTGCTGATGGTATGCCAGGATCATTTCGTTAAGAGCGTCTCTTAACATATATCGGCATTCCTCAATATCTTTGCCTTCAGTAACTATCTCAGGCCATTCAACTAATTGTCCCATGTACCCGGAATCAATCTTTGTATATTTCGCTGTGTATGTTGTAAACATTGCTTAATCCTCCCTGATAGTAAAGATTGGTTTTAGCCTAATGTAGAACTCACCTGCCGACAACACTTCGGAGCGCTAAACATTGAAAAATCACCTGCTTTGATGCGGGGCAGAGCCTTTCAAAAATTGCCACGCTGTTGGCGGTCAGGTAGACTGGTTAGGCTAACTTGCTAATATTATTAAACAGTTACAAATATGAGACCATAAACTATTTTGAAGAATTAAGTATTGTGTCCTCCGAATTCTTATGGGAATGGCAATTAGGAGTATGGGAACAAAGGAAAAAAGTGATAATTTTGGACAACGTGCTTCTATCCTTACGCAGGTTTGTCTATAGGTCAGCTCAACGAGCAAATTATACGGCTTTTCTTAATTTAAGTATTTTGGCTTGTGATGATTCTAATATTGAATCGCGAAGAAATAAACTTGCCTCTAATATTTCTATGCCGATTAACTCACCGTTTTTATTTAACTCGGCTGTAATATTTGGGCTTATCTCAACGCTATCTGCTTCTTTTTCCTCGGAGATAACTA
>PFIF01000012.1 GCA_002782605.1 Deltaproteobacteria bacterium CG_4_8_14_3_um_filter_43_13
GCCACGAGGATGCTGTCCCGGATGAAGGCGTCTAACGCCGGGAAGACTTCTTCCGGCGTCGGCTGCCCGATGAGCATCTCATCGGTAATGCCGTGAATCTGCGACGCACAAAAAGGAATCTCTCTCGGCGCCTGAATCAGGGTGCTGAATTCGGCCATTAAGTCACCGCCTTCTATGGCAACCGCGCCGATCTCAATGACCCTGTCGCCTTTCCAGGGCAAGAGACCGGTTGTTTCCACGTCAAGCACTACATAACGTTGAGTTGATTTAACTGAATTGATTTTTGGTTTTTTCATTTCAAACCATATAAAATCAAAACCCCACTTCTCTTTTCGAGAAACGGGGTTTTTGGGGAATCAGTCCATAACTTCCTCTTTATTAATGGTTGAGAGGGTAGATTGCTTTCCTTAAGTAAATGACATTGATCCCAGAATAACCGTCTCTATCTGTTCTACAACCTCGAAATGCCTATCTCTTGTAAGGAGCGTTCCCCCTGCCTCCATGCAGGATGCTGCGATCCATACATCATTGATCGGTATTTTAGCCACCTTTTTTTGTAATGATAAGAATATGATGGCGTATTTATCTGGTTAAAGACATCGGTTGCTTTTCTCAGGTTTTCTGCTTCGTCATGCGAGAGCCATCCTGCAAGTTCCCGGGTCGTCTTTTCGCGATCATTCACCAGGCCCAATTTTTCATCCACTGCATCCAGAATATATGCCGATTGTGTCTTACCCGCTTTTATAGCAGCTTTTGTAATCATCTCCTCTTTTTTCGGGGGTATGCTTATCTCAATTTCATATATTCCTGCCATTCGGACACAATAATTTTCTCTTTTGCAGGAATTTTTTCGAATAACCGCAGTTGCTTGTCCTTAAGCTTTTCCCTGAATTTTACTTCCATAAGTGTGTCTTTAAAGAAAAAATCAATTTCGTTACCATCTTCATAAATATAACATGGATTATGCTGTTTGATTTTTAAGTACACCATATTCTCAAAAACAGCGCCCCTATCCCTGAACCCTGTTGCCATATTTCTTAAACCAACGTCTCCGGCATAGAGTTTTTTGCCTGTACGCAGCCTTTGATTTAGTTTGCCGCATCTTTCCACAGTATAGACCATATATGTTTCTTTAAAATATTCCATATATCGGCGCACAGTATCCAAACTTATTCCAAGGATTTTAGCCATTTTATTTAGAGTTATTATCTTGCCGGCACGTTCCATGAGCAGACGGAAAAAATCCTTTACGATTGCCGGGTCTTTTATATTGTGGAAGGCAATAATATCTTTATAAAGTATACTGTCTACCAGTTCGGAAAGATAAACGATATCACCGGTTAGCACATATTCCGGAAGACCGCCGGTCTGCATATATTCCATGAAATAATTTTCAAGAAGGTAGGCATCAGCGGTTTTAATTTTTGCATTTCTGAAAACAAGGAACTCTTCAAAATCCAAAGGAAGAATTTCAATTGTTCTTGTTCTACCCGTAAGATATGCTTTTTTATCCCTTAAAATGGAGGCTGATGATGCGGAAGCGCAGATCTTCATATTTTCATTGTCATAAAAATCTTTTAATTCTCTTTGAAAATCTTCCTTAAAGGCAATTTCATCAAGAAAAACATATATTTTTTGGTCAAGTCCGAGACGATGAATAGTTCGATACCGGGTGACGATTTCATGAATTGAATGTTTTTCCAACCCATAAGCATCAAGACTGACGTAAAATATCAATTCAGGTTTTACTTCCTGTAGCAGTTCTTCAACGAGCTGTTTTATAATAGTAGTTTTGCCCACACGCCTGAGTCCTGTGAGTAAGACAATATCCCGCAGCGGCAAAAATCTGCTTAACTTATTCCGATACTTCGGCCTGGGAATAGACTTTGTGTGAAACTCTACTTCCCACCAGGGATTAAGTTTGTATAGAATCTGTTCCACTTGAAGACCTTAACGCTTAATAATCGCCATTTTTTAACGACACTATCGCACAAAAAGGATTTTGTCAAGAACTTCCGTCTAAAAAGGGTACTGAGCGAAACTTGTAGCCTCAACCGGGACGTTCGTACAGAACGTACCCAAGAGACAAGTTTTTTCAGCTTCGGGAGGGAAAAGGCAGGCAGGGAATCTTTATGAATTTCGATGTATGAAGCATCTTTATTTCGCCCTTATTCTTCACTAAGGAAGACTCTATATCCCTTATAAGTCATATAAATATCAGCTTTGCTTGACACTTCAAAGGGTGAGTGCATACCAAGGAGAGCTACCCCGCAGTCTACTATGTCCATTCCGTAGCTTGCAAGATACTTGGCTATGGTTCCTCCGCCACCCTCGTCCACCTTGCCCAGTTCACCAGTCTGCCAGACAATATTGTTGCGGTTAAAGACCTGCCTAAGCCATCCCACATATTCTGCACTGGCATCACTTGAACCGGATTTCCCTCTGGAGCCGGTAAACTTTGTGATACAGATTCCACACCCTATCTTTGCGGCATTCCTTTTCTCATGAACGTCCTGGTAATCCGGATCAAGGGCGCCATTAACATCCGCGGAGATAGCACGGGAGTTCATCAGGGTTCTTCTCACAGCCCCATCATCTGCCTTAACCCCCTCAAGGGATAACAGGTCGGCAACCACAGCCTCCAGAAATCTGGACTTAGCGCCCGTATTTCCTTCACTGCCTATCTCTTCCTTATCAAGGAACAGTGCCAAAACAGCCTCTTTTGGGTTATGTATGTCTCCTATTGCCCGCATACTGGTATACGCGCATGACCTGTCATCCTGCCCGTAAGAACCTATCAGGCTTCTATCCCATCCTATGTCCCTGGCCTTTTCAGATGGCACCAGTTCCAGTTCGGCACTGATAAAATCCTCTTCGATCAAGCCAAAATTATCATTGAGGTATTTAAGAACCTGGAGCTTTATTCTGTCCTTGGTATCCTTATCAGGAAAGGGTATGCTTCCGGCAAGTATGTTTAGTTTTTCACCAATAACCGCATCTTCCAGTTTCTTTTCGTATTGAGCCTTATGGGCAAGATGGGGAAGCAGATCAACTATGGTAAAGATCGGCTCACTCTCTTTTTCTCCCAGGCTTAAATCCAGCTCGCTCCCGTCCTTTTTGATGATCTTTCCATGTAAGGACAATGGGCGTGAGACCCACTGGTATTTCTTTATTCCCCCGTAATAATGGGTTTTAAGAAGGGCCAGATCAACATCTTCATACAGGGGATTCTGCTTTAAATCCAGACGGGGCGAATCTATGTGGGAAGCAATTATTCTTATTCCCTTTTCTATTGGCTTTTCTCCAAGGATGCCCATGGCTATGGCTTTGTTGTGGAATACCCGATAGACTTTTTTTGCCTTTTCTAAAGGTTCTTTAATCCTTTTAAATCCCTTTTCTTCTGCAAATTTGATGATCTCCTTAACCGCATGCCGTTCTGTCTTGGCTCTATTAAGGAATTCTTTATATCCTTCTGCAAAGAGAAATACATCCTCTTTTTCTTTGCTGTCCAGTCGATCCCAGACCATATCCCTCTTCAGCATTACCTTTTCTTTTATCTCTTTAACTTCAGGTTTTTCGTCCTGCTCTGGCATGTTATTCTCCTCTCTTTATCATAGAACTTCTATCCCTTTCCTAATGCCTTCAATGTCTCCTTAAAGACCTTATAGAATCTATCATTGTCCGAAATAGACTTTCTAAGTATATTCTTTATCTGGGACAAATCTTTCTGGTTGATAACCACGTTTGCACTCTTTGAAAAGGCCATCATATTATCAAGGGTGTTGTATTGCTTCCCGATTAGTGCAAAAAAGATGTTTCTTCTGGTGACTATAGGCATAGGCTGGATGTGATTTAAAACAGGATTCTCAGACGGAGGCCCTCCGCCGAACTCCTCATTGAGAACTATAGCATCATAATGGGTAAACCTCATTTTCTCCAGCACATCTTTCGGATCTGTTCCTGCACTCACCCTGTATCCCAGCTCTTTCAATGCCGATATTAGTATTTCTTGATTGGATTGATTGTCATCACAGATTAAGGCTGTTTTTTCATCATCCTGAAAGGAGTCGACCATTGTTTCAGCAGAAGTCTCCCCTGATAGTGTTCTAGTATCAACGGAGATATTAGCATTACATTTAGGGCACGGGATGTTTACCATCTTATCTTTAGGTAGCTTTTCATCCGGAATCTTTAATCTGGTTTTACATGTTTCACATAAGATCTCCATTTGTCTCTCCCCCTTTTAGTTCACAGTAAAAAATTCCCTTTTCCGCTCTCTAGCACAGGTTTTTTAATTTTAGTGTTTTTTTCCATAAGGGTCTTCTTTGCCGTAGTCTTCATCTATGTCTAGCCCTTCAATATCGGTAGTCTTCTCTCCCTTTTCACTCTTAATCATGTCTATTCCTCTCCCCACTATGGCCTTTTTCGAAGCGTATGCCATGGCTGTTTCCTCAGCGATCAGACCTGCTTCATACTTTTTGATGATGTCTGTGTCGAATGTCTGCATACCGTAGGCATCACCAGCTGAGATTATATCATAGAAGGTCTTTCCTTCCGACTCTCCATTTAAAATAGATTCCTTAACCCTGAGGTTCGTGCCCATAATCTCGAATACAGCTACTCTGCCCCCCCCAACCTTGGGTAAAAGCCTCTGGCAGACTATCCACCTTATAGTATCTGCCAGACGGATCCTGACCTGTCTTTCCTCTTCCTGATCGAACATACCAATAATCCTATTGATGGTCTGCCCTGCATCCACCGTATGAAGAGTGCTCATAACCAGATGTCCTGTTTCCGATGCGCTTAACCCTATCTCTACCGTTTCTCTATCCCTCATTTCACCAACCAGAATGACTTTAGGTGCCTGACGAAGGGCGGCCCTCAGGCCATTGGCAAATGAATCAAAGTCACTGCCCAGCTCTCTCTGGTTAAAGGTGGCCTGTTTGTGAGGATGTACAAATTCTACAGGGTCTTCCAGGGTAATTATGTGGATAGATTTCGATTCATTCATATCGTTTAACATAGCAGCCAGGGAGGTAGTCTTTCCGCTGCCTGTTGCACCTGTCACCAGGATAAGACCGTTTTTCTCCTGGGCTATCTTGAGAAAGACCTCCGGAACGCCCAGCCCTTTGATAGTAGGTATCTTAGTCTCCAATTTTCTCATAACTATGGAATAAGAGCCTCTCTGGGAAAAGATGTTTACCCGGAATCTGGCCTTTCCAGCAAGGTAATAGGATGAGTCACATGACCCCTCTTTTAATAGTGTATGGAGAAGACGTCGGTCCTGGTTAATGAGGTTGAGGGAGAATATCTCTGTCTGGAAGGGAGTCAGTTTGTCTATCGGTGGATTCATTGGGACAGAGACCAGTTGTCCGGATGATTCGACCTGTAAGGGTTTGTCTGCAGTAAAATTTAAATCAGAAACATTGCCATGTGTTTGTAACATGTTATCCAGTATGCGGTCAGTTTCAGGCTTTCTCATAGCATTTCTCCCAATCAACAGAAGTTTGTGTTTTTAATGCCTGCCAGTTAATCCTTTGTCAGACGTTACTACTCAGGTTGTTTAGTCTGTTAGACCACAGTCTACAGCCTATCCACCTGATCAGTTCCTGTTATACGTCAGTAAAATCACCAGGAGACTTTTTTAAGAAAGGCAGGAATTTAGACTTGTCAATACATTTATTATATGCCTCATCCGGGTCAATCTGTCCTTTTTGCAGATATTGCATAATAGCATCATCCAGGGACTGCATCCCGTATTTCTTCCCTGTTTGAATAGTAGAGGGTATCTGAAAAGTTTTACCCTCTCTAATCAGATTGCGTACGGCTGCTGTACAGATAAGTATTTCAAGGGCAGCGCATCTTCCCTTTTTATCTATCCTCTTGAACAGGGTCTGAGCTATTACAGCCTTAATACCATCAGCCAAAGTAGACCTGATCTGGTCCTGTTGATTGGCCGGAAAAACCTCTATAACCCTGTCAACTGTTTTAGCAGCACTGGTAGTATGAAGGGTGCCGAACACCAAATGTCCAGTGGCGGCAGCCTCTATTGCCAGCGCAATAGTTTCTAAATCTCTCATTTCTCCTACGAGGATGATATCGGGGTCTTCTCGTAATGCCCCTCTCAAAGCCGCCGAAAATGATTTTGTATGAGATCCTACTTCCCTATGGTTTACTATACAGCCTTGACTCTTATGGACAAATTCAATGGGGTCCTCAACGGTAATAATGTGATCTTTCCTGTTTTTATTTGCGTAGTCTACTATGGCTGCTAATGTTGTAGATTTGCCACTCCCGGTTGGTCCTGTTACCAAAACCAGGCCTTTAGGAAGCAGGGCCAGTTTGGTAATTACAGGTGGAAGGCCGAGTTGTTCTGCTGTTAATATCTCACTGGGAATTTCTCTGAATACTGCTCCGATTCCGTATTTCTGTTGAAAAAAGTTGGCCCTGTATCGAGCCAGGCCAGGTATTTCATACCCAAAGTCTACGTCTCCTGTTTCCTCAAAAGTCTTTACCTTTTCTTCGGGAGCTATTTCATAAAGCATAGCCTTTAACTCATCATTCTCAAACTGCTTGTATTTTACCCTCTCCATATCGCCTCTGATACGGAGTATGGGTTGAGAGCCAGATACCAGGTGTAAATCAGAGGCTCCCTGTTCATTCATAAGCTTAAAGAAGGCATCTATCTTTGCCATTTTTATCCTCCTGTTAAATATATAGAGTAAGAGTACAATGGTGATTATAATGGTTAATTATGGGTTAGGCAAACATTTTTTCTTTTTTCAATCTCAGGCTTTCCTGATAGACCTCTCTTTTGGAGATACCCTTCTCTTCTGAAATCATCCTGACCAAGGCCTTCATAGGCAAGCCATATCTCTTCTGATAATCCTGTAATAGTTGAGGTATCGATGTATCATCTCCACTGTCCGGGTCTCTCTTTCCCGACACCAACAGGGTGATTTCTCCCTTAATTTGTCGCCCATTTAAGACGGTTAAGACATGGGTTATTTCCCCTCTTATAACCTCTTCAAAGACCTTGGTCAATTCCCTGGTCACAACTATCTCCCTATCGCCGCATATCTCCAGTAAGTCCTGGAGGGCTGCCCGCAACCTGTTAGGTGATTCATAGAAGACAAGAGTCCTTTTTTCTTCTGCCATTTTTTCAAGAAGCTTCTTTCTTGCCGTGACTTTGTTAGGCAGAAAGCCCTGGAAGACAAAACTGTCTGTAGGAAGCCCTGAGACGCTAAGAGCAGTAATTACGGCAGATACCCCTGGGATAGGGATAACTGATATTGAGCTTTGAGGGGCGAGTTTAATAAGGTGATAACCAGGGTCTGAAATACCAGGGGTGCCAGCATCTGAGACAAGAGCTATATTTTCTCCGGTCCCCAGTCGGTCTATGAGTTTTTTGCCTTTGATAAGCTTATTGTATTCATAATAGCTGGTCAAAGGGGTTTTAATGCTGTAATGGTTAAGCAGAATCCTTGTCCTCCTTGTGTCTTCAGCGGCAATCAGGTTAACTTCTTTTAGTGTTCGCAAAGCCCTAAGGGTAATGTCTTCCATATTGCCTATGGGTGTGGCAACTATGTACAGTGTTCCTTTAGATGTGGAAGGAGTATTTTTATCCATTATTTTTACTTATTCACCCAATAATCTGCCAACACTTCAGCCTGTTTAAGCACTGTATCAACAGCCTTTTGCTGTTTGTCCGGAGGGTATCCGTATTTATTCAAAGTACGCCTCACGATGACCATGAGTTTTGCCCGGGCACTTTCTTTCATTGCCCAATCGATGGTCGCATTTTTCCGGACTTTATCCGCGATTTCACGGGCTATGCTTTTCAGGGTTTCTTCGCCCAATACTTTGACTGCGCTATCGTTGATTTCCAATGCAGTGTAAAATGCAAACTCGTCTTTCGTTAATTTTAACTTTTCTGCCAGACCGTCTATGGTTCGGATTTGCCTGGCGATTGCCAATAATTCTTCGATAATTTCCGCGGTCGTCAAAAGGTTGTTCTGGTACTTTCTTATCGATGTCTCAAGCATCTCCAAAAGATTTTTCCCTTCGGTAATATTGAATTTCAGCCGTACCTTGATTTCATCATTGAGAATCTTCTTCAAGAGTTCAATGCCAAGATTTTTGTGCTTCATTTCCTTTACTTCTTGAAGAAATTCTTCAGAGAGCAATGAAATGTCCGGCCTTTGGATTCCCGCTGCCTCGAAAATATCCACAACTTCAGTGGATTCAACCGCCTGGGTAACGATCTGCCGGATTGCGGTCTCATAGCTTTTTTTGCCCTCCCCCTCTTCTCCTTCAAATTTCAACAGACGCGCCCGGACTGACTGGAAAAATGCGACTTCATCCGTAAGCGCAAGGGCATCTTCATGGGGTATTGCAAGAGCAAAAAGCTTTAAAAGCGTTGTGGATTCTTTAATGAAACGGTCTTTGCCCTGTTCCTGTGAAAGTATAAATTCCTCTGCTTGCAGGATAAGGGAAAGACGCTCAGAAGTGCCGACACTAAAAAAGCGGATGTAATCAAATCCATGAAACATCTGGCGTACGACTTCAATCTTTTCCAGAAGCATTTCTAACGCTTTTTCCTGGGTCTCAACTGCATTTCCTTTTCCCCCGGAATTCGCATAAAAAGCCATTGCCTCTTTCAACGCATTTCCTATCCCGATGTAATCAACAACGAGTCCACCTTTTTTATCATCGCCAAAGACACGGTTTACCCGTGCGATTGCCTGCATGAGCGTATGCCGCTTCATTAGCTTGTCGATATACATGGTATGAAGGCACGGGACATCAAAGCCGGTCAGCCACATATCCCGCACGATAACCAGCTTCAAAGGGTCTTGCGGATCTTTCATGCGTTCAGAAAGCACACGGCGGGCTTCTTTGTTCGTTCTATGATATGCTGGGATCACCAGCCCTTCCGGGTCTTCAGGATCAAACTCCAGTTTGTCGGACGAAGAAGAGGTCATTACGACTTTAATAGTACCCGTTTTTAAATCCTCACTGTGCCAGTTGGGCCGAATAGCGATGATTTCATCATAAAGGGCAACAGCGATGCGGCGGCTCATGGCAACGATCATTGCCTTGCCATCAAAAATCTCTGCCCTTTTTTCATAGTGAGAAACAATATCACGCGCCAGATTCTTCAACCGTTCCGGCTGACCGACAATCGCCTCAAGTTTCGTCCATTTCGCCTTGGCTTTTTGGGTTACCGAAGCGTCGTCATCAATCATTTCCCTTTCGAATTCCTTAATAAGTTCTCTGCCTTCTTCGGTCAGATTGACCTTGGCAAGACGGCTTTCATAGTAAATTTTTACCGTGGCACCATCTTCTACTGCCTGGGCAATATCGTAGATGTCAACGTAATTACCGAAAACTGCCGGTGTGTTTATATCCGTGCTTTCAACCGGTGTGCCGGTAAAGCCGATGAATGCCGCATTCGGAAGGGCATCTCTCAGATATTTCGCAAAGCCATAGCCAATGCGTTTTCCGGTCGTCGCGCCCGATTCGTCTTTTGTATCAATCAGCTTAGCCTTAAACCCGTACTGTGTCCGGTGTGCTTCGTCCGCAATAACAATAATGTTCCGGCGTTCCGAGAGCTTTTCATAAACAAGAGTATCGGACACTGAGCCTGTCGAAGTGTCCGGGAAAAATTTCTGAATAGTTGTAAAAACAATGCCCCCCGAAGCAACTTTGAGCAGGGACTGCAAATGCTCACGGGACTCCGCCTGCACCGGGGCTTGGCCGAGTAAACTTGTAGAGCCTGCAAAAGTATCAAAGAGCTGCTGGTCAAGATCGTTGCGGTCGGTAATGACAACAATGGTCGGGTTATCCAGATTGTGAATCAATTTCCCGGCATAGAAAACCATTGAAATACTTTTCCCTGATCCCTGCGTGTGCCATATAACACCAGCTTTCCGGTTGCCTTTTTCGGCAATGGCAAGGCGTGTACTCTCAACCGCTTTATTGACCGCGTGGTATTGATGATACGCCCCAATCTTTTTTATTGTCTCACTCTGAGTAAGTCCGGTTTTAATATCAATCTTCTTCTCTTTTTCAAAAACAATGAAATTGCGTATCAAATCAAGAAGTGTTGTCTTGTTCAGCATACCCTTTATGAGCGCTTGTAGGGGCACATCATGATGCGCCCATTCTTCCCTGCCGCCTGCCTTGTGCGAAGGCGAAGGGTTCTTCCATGCCTGAAATCTGCTGAAAGCGGATGAGATCGTCCCGGCCTTTGCTTCCAGCCCATCGGAGATCACGCAAAAAGCGTTGTAGAAAAAAAGCGAAGGAATAATAGCTTTATAGGTCTGTATCTGGTCAAAGGCTTTACGGATGGTGGCAAGCTCATCCGCAGGGTTTTTAAGTTCAATAACTACCAGCGGCAAACCGTTGATAAAGAGTATCACGTCCGGTCGTTTGTTCTGATTGCGTTCCTGTACTGTGTACTGATTTATGGCAAAGCATGAGTTGTTCTCCGGATTCTGAAAATCCACCAACCACACCCGCTCGCCGCGCTCCTGACCGTCTATACGCACAGAAACCGGAATACCTTCGGCAAGCATTTTATGAAAGGCTTCGTTCGCGTCAATAAGCTGGGGAGAAAA
Organism: Deltaproteobacteria bacterium CG_4_8_14_3_um_filter_43_13; assembly: GCA_002782605.1. GTDB lineage: Bacteria > Desulfobacterota > UBA8473 > UBA8473 > UBA8473 > UBA8473. The sequence goes on from PFIF01000012.1 coordinate 10,623, forward strand.
CACGGACAACGTTGCTTTAAGGGCTTCTTGCCGTGCCGTTTCCGGTAGTGCAGGATTCAGACGATTGATGGCGTGTTCCAGGGTATGTTTTAGAACGACATCGCTATAGCTGCCGCGTTTTTCCGGCACACCGTAGAAAGCCGCAGGTTCAGCCACCATAAAACCCTGAGCAGCTTCAACATCAGGCGCAATCGAAGGCCCAGGGATATAGGAAAAGCCGAGCAGTTGGAGTTCATCCAAAGAATAGGTTTCGATTTCAGATTCAGTGATTTTTTTAATCGTCATCGTTTTTCCCTGTGATCCGCTTTATCTCTTTATCAAAATCAGAGATAAAATTTTTATCCTGAATAACGCGAAATTGTTCATACTCCTGTTCGGCTTTTATCTTTGCTTCCAGAGCAGATACCCTGCCTTTATCCTTGAGAATAGGGTAATTGGAAAATTCCAAAAAGCCGTGAAGGAAGTGCGCCCATTCTTCCATTTTTGTTACAATCTGTCTGTTGGCGCGATTTTCCGCGAGGTCAAGATAGGCTGAAACGATTTGATTGAGTTCTTTTATATGAGCTTCGCTCAGGTAATTCTTTGCGACGGCAACATCGGATTTCAGTATTTTG
>PFIF01000259.1 GCA_002782605.1 Deltaproteobacteria bacterium CG_4_8_14_3_um_filter_43_13
TTCTGTGTCTTCATTGTATTTTCTATAAAAATAAAAATCAATAAATTCAGAAGGTGATAAAATTTTCATTCCCTGCCGAGATTGTCGTGGAAAATGAGATTTATTTCCGGTAATTAAGCATGCGGCCTTTCCCGCAATGGCAATTTCAAGAAAAGGTTCATCATCTGGATCAGGTAGGCGTTTCTTCAATGGACTGGCTGGAATTACTTGGCCATTCTGTTTTACATAGGCAAGAAGGGTATTGATATGTTCCTTATCGAATTGAAATTTAGGCCGATAAAGGACTTCTTGGTACTCCAACAGTATTCGCGAATCATACTGCAAAACAAGAATGCCCGCCGAAACCATGCGGACTATTTCACCGCTTGACCCAAATGGGGTGAGAAGGCCGGAGACAAGAACATTTGTATCTAGTACAATTTTCATCTTTTACGCTTGATGGCTTCGTAAAAAGTCCATCTGCGGCGTTGCACTGCATCCTTCGTCGTTGCAGCGTACCCCTAAGTACGCATCACTCCTCAGGATTTGCGCGCCTTGCATCTGGAGCTTTTTACTTTGCCATCCCCATTTTGACTTTTTACGAGGCCATCACGCTTAGATCGAACCGATTTTATTTCATCATCAATTTCATCCATGGTAATTTTATCAGTCCCTTTGCGTACGGATTCATACTGAATGGAAGTCAGTGCCTCCATTGCTCGCGCTTGGCGAAATGCTGATAAAACTTGCTCCAGGTTGTTTTCGGTTATCGATGAAAGGATGGCAATAGGCCTACCGTTGCTGGTAATGACCATATCCTTTTGATCGGGAAGCTCTTTCCAAACCTGTGATGACTTTGTTTTAAGATCTCTAACACTTAAAAATTTCATGATTTCACCCCCAAATGAGGCTCAATTGTATACCAAACCGAGACACATTGCAAGCGCAAATTTTATTGGACACAGAACATACGGCTCAGGGGAGCCGGGTTTTCCGGCGATCCGGTGGACCAACTTGTTCGACGTTTCTCACGCCGTCACCGAAAGTACCTCATTTTTCTGTTCAATAGCTTCGACTAGGTTCTGGATGGCATCAACTTCCTTTTCCTCAAAATAGGCCTCTCCGCATTGCTCGCACACCCATGCCGGAACTGCATCCAGCGTTAGGTGGCAACCCCTACGGTCAACATGGAACGGAGTCGTGCCACGTTTCATTTCACCTTGGCAGTAAATACATTTCATTTCTTCACCCTCTTTCTGAAATCGCTTGACCATTCGTGCACATCGGGCAGGTACGCAGTGATGATCGCAAGATAATCCTCCCTCGGCGCGCATACCACATGGATTGGACGCCCCTGATCTCCAAACCCAAGGAGTAAACAACTGTGTCCTCTGGCATCCTTCGGATACTCTTCTATGGCTTCTCCTTCGGTTATAACACGGCGAACCTCAGTTCTTCGGATTATACGATCCGGCCGCAGCATCTGACGTAGTGCGTGCGGAAGGAAAAGAATCTTTTGTTGTGCTGCAGCTCGGACTTGGATCAGAATCTCCACTTCAGTTTCCATATTAGTATAGTAGCGGTGTGTATCTTATTTTTCAATGATTACTTCTCATCGAACAAGTCTATAGAAAAACCCATGAATCAACAATTGAACACTTTGTAACCTGCTGTTTTTATTGAATGTTATTTTTATAAAAATCTTAAAAATGTACTTATTCTACAGGCTCAACGATAATTTCATCAGGAGCCGCTTGTCGGCGATTGGGTTTGGCGACTGGTTCGACGCTCTTATTCGTCAGCCGGCTCTATCACCCGTGCAACCTCACTCCCACACTTCTTGCAGGTTCCCCGTAACACTAGAGACCGTCCTATCATTTTCCCCTCACGAAGTAACAAGGGAACGCCAATCCGGCACCGGGTGCACCATACTGCTTCGACGATTTCTTTTCTCGCCCACTCAGGTACCTGTTCCCATCGCTTCCTTGCGGCTGGTGTGAACTTCGGTAAAGGTATGATTTTATCTTCTTCCTTCGCGAAATACCGTTCAAAAAGCTCCTTAGCCTTGAGGAAGCCTTCCTCGGTCATTCCAACCGATTTTGCCTTACCTACAGGGTTTGATAGGTATCCTTTATCATGGAGCCTGTTCAAAGTATCCCAGTCAAATCCCTTACAGGCTCTTGCACCCATCCCCTCATGCCTTCCATGAGTGACCAAGTAGAGGAGTGCCAGGGTGTAATCGTCTATCTTATCCTCGTCGTAGTTCATTTGTTCTCCGTCGAACGTCAATATCAGCCAGTGCTGTAAGCGGTAGGCTGGATGGATCTGTTAACCTAAAATGCTGTAGGGTTGATTGAGAAATCGCCGTTAGTTCCATAGCCGATTCTAAAACTTGACTTGGTTCCAGCCTTGATTACCGCGTTTACTTCTGTCATCCCACCGCCACAAATACCATTCGGCCAAGCACTCAAGATGTGCTCTCCTTCTGGGAGATACAAAACGACTTTCTCCGAAGCCCGAATGTCGGCGATTGGGCGAGACCGTCAACAAAGATACGGGACGAACAAGCGGACCCACCAAATCCACTGTCTCTCTTGATTGTTACTTCGCCTGTTCCCTGTGCTGGTTGCAAGAAATGCCTATTGAGAATCCTCTCCATCGGTGCATGGATCGCTGCAGCGTTGGATATTGGCTGGGTGGCACAGCCAGAAAAGACTATCAAGCCACATAAAAGAATTGTCAGTCTGTAGATCATGGATCGTCTCCTTCCCAGCTTAACTTTTGTCTCCTAGATTCATCTGAAAGAGGTTGCCGACCCAACTTGGGTAGCGAAACTAAATTGTTACTTGACTCTTTTTGCCTAAATGTAGTGATTGTTTAACCGCCGTCCATATACTTAGGATGCGTTAAGTTCCAAGAGAGAATATCAAAATAAATTGGTGGCACCTTCGCTTCTGCCGTTAGCCCTCTAATATACTGCTGTAGATTCTTGTAACGTTCAAATGAGTTCACGAAACTCATTGACGGCTTTTTTGGTATCGATACCCAATTTAAGCATTTCCTAATACTTACCAGTGCGTATTCATCGAATGGTACATGTGCCAGTTGCTTAAGCGTTTGTCTATCATTCTTAGAAAGACCTTGCCACAAGATCAGATGTTTAACTACAAGGTTCGTCAATTTGCGGCTTGCTGCGTACGATATGGAGCATCCCATCATATGGTTCCAGTGACATGCCAATTTATCCACGAGTTCATTTGTCCATTCATCGTATTTTTCCTGAGAGTTGTCTTTCAGTACATTAATTAGATCTTTTGTGTCGCGAAATTCGGCTTCAGCCCAGTTACGAAATATTACTGATGGCTTATGTGGCATGTGAGCAAAGGCGCGGAACGTGTTTCCACTGACAGATTCCCAAACAACCTGATTCAGGTCACTGATACTCCTGGTGAACCAATGCTCCAATGAAGCCCGCTGCTTTTGGAGAGCTTTAACTATCTCTTGATCGTTCTTAAATTCATATGGTTCTTTTTTTAGCATGGTCGATAAACTCCCTTTTGTAGACAACATCACGTCGTGGTATTTTCCGGCTAACCACTGATTAACAAGCAAATTTACCTTGATATATTAGTTTGCCTCCATTAGTTTCCTAGATGAATTATTTTTATATTTTTTACTCCTTGCGAAACCCCATTTTCCCATCCTATACCTTTTATAACAACTTTTTTAAATCCATATGATTTTAGACGACGTTTTTTGTCTGGTAATGAGAAGACTAACACCAATCCGTCTATATCGGGGCTTAACGCTGATATTACTTCTAATGTTGTTCCTTTCTTGCCCATAACATTACAACTAATTATTTTTTTATCTTCAAGGAATCCACGTGTTAATGATTCTGCAAGGTATTCTCTGTCTTTTATAGTAAAGGTATATGCCTCTATATTAAATGGCAAAAAGAAAAACATTAGGAAGACTATAATGCTACTTATGACTCTGAGGTATTGTGTCACCATTAATAATAGTAATCCTCCTTTCTAATTTTTGATACAATGACACGAGTCACAGGCTGCGAGGTAAAGAGGTCCTCGTGAAGTCTCAGGTTATGCCATGCTTTATATAAATCCATCAAGTATTTAGGAAATCACTTGCTTTTTTAATTTCTATATCACTGTTTCCCTTTATCATCTTTCTGATTTTGCGAACATCCTTACATCCTTTCACAATCACATATTTTACATCTTTTAAATCAAATTTTAACCTTATGTGTTCATTATTTTTAAGTTTATTGCTTTCACCAGACAAATCACCCAAATCATCGGTGTATTGGTTTGGCAATATAATATAATGTCTAATTCTTAAATCCTCGTTACGAATTTTCTTTATATCATCTATTGGTGGTATGTATCTCCATTCTCTTTCATTGTAAAAAACAGTGCCATCTTTTTCATAAGGTTTTGTGTAAATAAAGTAGTTAGTAATGAGATCTCTGATCTGGCTATCACTTTCCTGGGTAAAGACCAATGAATAAAGCGATGATAGATTATTCGGGTACCAAGTAGAATTGTCTGCTTTTGGTATGTAATGAACAGGAGTTAAGTTGTTATTTATTCCCCAGGACTTTTTTAAGCCAATGCCGTATTCCCCATAAGTCTTAATATGACTTCTCATTAAATGGTTAAATGGAATGTCACAAAAACACTTCATTAAAATAAAAAATTTTCTGGCAGCCCCGAAGGATGGATGAATATAGCTAAAATCTTCGCAATTGTATCGGGGAGAAAAAGCGCCGTGTTTAATCGTTTCTACTAAATATTCTAATTTTTTTGAAAAATTAAAAAAGTAGTTTGCGCTGACTTCTGACATCAAATTATTTTCCCTTTGGTGGCATAGCGCCTAAAGGTAGTGATGAGTTAGGCTTTTAGTGCTTACTGTCCTTATTTACTCTGAATTGGTCACTTATTTACAAATGGACATCCCTCCTCTTCCGATTAGATTTAGAATGCAGTAGGGACGATAAAGTAATCTCCATTGCTACCATAACCAATGCGGAAAATGAGACGCTTTCCAGGCGTAACTGTGCCCCTCGTTTCGGAAAGGCCACCGCCGCATATCCCGTTTGGCCAAGCACTAAAAATATGATCCCCTTCAGGCAAGAAAATAATAATCTTTTCACCAGACCAAAGATCCGCAATTGGGATTGCATCAACAAAGATTCTTGATGAACATGCTGACCCGCTACCAGTGTCACGTTTAATAATAATTTCGCCTGTGGCGGGTTTTTGGTCTAAATATCTATCATCTATGACTTGATTTTTAGGAACAAGCTTCGCCTGTTCGGTGGGAATTGGTACCGTTGCACAACTGCACAAAATCAATACAAATAAAAATCCAGAAATTTTAACTACATATCTAAATATCATTTTATTTATCCTCTTTAATTTAACATCGGCACCAACCCACTAGCCAACAGTAAAAAACGCTGCTGTTTGTGTGTACAGTTCAGCGCATGGTTAGGCCGCTTCATAGTAAACAACCCAAGGCTATGGCTGCCATTGGATAGCAGGCTAAGTACAGCAGACCGGGCCCGAGGTGTGCCCATATACGATGCGGCTCGTCACCTCCATGGATCCTCCCCCATTTCCCGAGTTCCTCGTCGGTGTAAAACCTGTTCATGGTCTCGCGGCTGGCGATAACTCCGTGATACAGCCGCGTGATTCCGAATATCGAGAGCGAGGCCAACGCGGCCATGCTGACCGGCACAACGCCCGACTTTTTCGGCACCACCCAGGTATATAGCACCCCCAACCAGACAATAGGAAAGATGTTTAGCAAGATCACGGAAACGACCATACGTTTCAACCGCCGAGTCCGCTCGTCACGACAGCCCCAATGTGCCCAAAGGGTAACGGTTGGGAACCCCTTGTATCGAGCAGACGTAGCGAGGATTTCAGCCCAGAAGAGCCCGTAGAAGAAAAGTAGAGCCGATGTCCCATACTCCATTGGTACTACCTCCTTTCCCGTCGCTGCCTAACAATACTGATAAGGCTTTCTTCAAGATCAATCGTGATAGCAATTTCTCATTAGTTAATCTCCTAACAATTAATATACGCAATTCCTTCCTACATCGTACGTTAAACATCACTTTTGAAAAAGATATAGCTTCTTTTCCTCGGCATAGACTACACCCTCGGTTTTCATCTTGCCAGTTTTGGGTATCTTCCAACGATAATCATCTATCTTTTGAATTTCTATAGAGATTTCTTCTTTCATAGAAATGACCTCTTTTTTAGAGGGGCGTTGTCAAAATTCAGTAGTTCATCATAAAAAAATGAAAATTTTCAGTCGTCAGCATTACTGATAACTGGAGCATTTTCCTATTATAAACCTCATTCTTAGCCCAACATCCTTATCATGGTAACACTATAGAACTTACTTCTTCTCCTTTAGCATATCCGAGAAGTTTGTTATTACGATCAACAAAAGCAAGTATCAACTCTTCCCCACGAGAGGATTTGTAGATATTAGCCCACAATTTCCAACTGCTTTGCATAATGCTAATCTTGTCTGCCCTTGGGAGGCTTACAAAATGTTCCGTGGCCATTACCTTAAGGATTCCCTTACTCATAGGATTTTTGGACTTGAAGACATCAATGAAAACACGGTGTGAAAGCAACTTGTCCGTGGCAAGTAAAGTTGCCCTAAAATTACCAAAAGGTGAGGTGTCCTTGTTACCTTTTTTTGGGATAGCTATCTTGCCGCCGTCAGTTCTAATGACCGATATGTTATCCATCACAAAAATGGTCTCGTATTTTTTCTGGAGTGTACACCTTTCCCATTTATTACCATATGCCAACGGCATCCATTCTTGGACAAAGATAGGAGGGTAAATAATAATTGACTCACTATTAATGCTGATTTTGTTAGCATCGGATATTGCAAACATAGAATGCCGGTTGTCCCACTCAATGACTCTATACTTCGTTTTCTGAGCTGAATACCCTTTGGGGATGTCAGTTGGGTATTTGTCTGATAAGCAATTAACATCCATGGGTATCAATAGTAGGACAAGAACTATTAGAATGAATAGGAAAACCGGCCCAGAATTAGCAAAACTTCCTAACAGTTCAAAGATTTTCTCTTTTACAGCCATAGTCTCCTCCTCAGTTAAATGTCTTTTTGCTGTTATATTCTTGACTGTAAGGATCAACAGAATCCAGTTGCAGAAATTTTTTTAAAAGCACTCAAACTGAAAAAGAAGCTTTTTTAACGCCCCTTAAAGATCAAATATCACCCTGGCTACCCATCTACCCTCTTCTTGCCTTACCTGTAGGAATAAAGGGGACAACCGTCCCCTTTTCCGCTCCCGTCTGGTTACAGTTATTTTCGATGACCGGATACACTCCGCTTTGCCGGAATGATCTCGATCAACGACCGAAGAGCCTTATTGACTGCCTCCGAGGTTGGGAAGTACTTTCTTACCTCCGGCTCCAGCATAACCGCCCCATCTTCGAGCTTGAAGTACTGAACCAAGTCGGTACCATCTTCTTTGTGAATGACGACTTTATGGCCCTCACGATATGCCTTGCAGTATTTCCCTCGCACTGCTCCTTTCATGGTAGAGAAGTCGTATTCCGGTCTCATGGCTTCTATCGTACTTATTATTAGTCCATCCTGAAAAATGAAAAATTTCCTTTGGAGCGAACATCGTCAAAACCGTAAGTCGTAAGTCGTGAATCGTGAATGGGTTTTATTCTATTTACGACTCCCGACTTTCGATTCACGATTTTCAGGCTGTTTGAGCCTGAAGGGCGAGTTCCTGAAAATGCCTGAAGCAAGTCATAGATGGGTCAAAAAACCTGCACTAGAGAGCGGAAAAGGGAATTTTTCAGTGTGAACTATTATAGTTTTTCTGTACATTACCACACAGGTAAAAAAAATTGCAACTTGAAGTTAAAATCCTGCCAGTATGTTGTTATAATAAACTAAATTTATGCTGAAGCGAAAAGGGGTTTTGGAACAGCCTCGTCAAAGATCAAATATCACCCTGGCTATCCATCTACCCTCTTCTTGCCTAACTTGAATCTGATGGTAAGTAACTGCCTTAATCTCTGTCTTTATGGTATGATAACCCTCCTTCAATTCCTCTCCATAAACAGTTGCTGTAAGCCTTCTCTCCCCTATCTCTTCAACCTCGAAGCGCTTCAAGAGCAGCCTTTCTGTATCATGCAGATACAGAAGCTCCCCTAACCATACTACCATTAACTGCTCCAGGTCCTGCCCATCTACAGCTACTCTTTTTTCAATAGACTCCGTTACCTCGGATGGGTCACATATTATTTCAAACAATGCCTCTCCGGCGTTCTGAAAGAGTTTCCTCAAATCCCTGCCGTAAACCTCTATCCCCATATCCGCAGTATGATCTATGAGCTCATATTTCTTCACGTAGTCTCCAAAGAATCGCTTCTTACAAACTCTGCCCCCCGATCTTCCATCTCCTTGAGGGCTTCTCCTCCAGTCTCTTTAGTCACTGCCCTTATCGCATCCAGGATCACAAACACCTTAAACCCTTCTGTTAAGCCATCTAAAGCAGTGGCCTTTACACAGTAATCGGTGGCCAGCCCACAGAGATAGATAGTCTTTACACCCCTTGATTTCAAGAAAGACGAAAGGTCTGTTTCCTGAAAACCACTATAAGCCTCCTTGTTTTCCGATGTGCCTTTCTTTACAAGGTGTCTTATCCTGTCAACCATAAGCCCCTTATGGATCTCCGCCCCCTCTGTTCCAGCTACGCAGTGGGGATGCCATAAATCAAAACTACAGTGATTGGGGGGATGATAGTCCTGGGTAGCTATAACCAGCTCAAACTTACTCATCAATCTATTGATTATCGGGATGATCTCTGAAGCACCGTGTACCTCCAGTGCACCACCCTCACAAAAATCGTTCTGCACATCCACTATAATCAATGTCTCTTTATCCATCTCAACACCCCTCCTGCCTTTAGAATCTCTGACTCCCGGGGAGTTAGTATTGCCTTTACAGGGATACTGATGCCTTTAGATTTATTACAAAATGTAATATCTCCGTCTGTTCCCAAACCTTCCCTAATCCCTTTAATCTCTATAGTATCCCCCTCTTCGATCTTTTGATAATCCTCATCCTTCTGGAATCCAAAAGGCACTATCCCATAGTTTATCAGGTTACTGCGGTGGATCCGGGCAAAAGACCTGGCTATTACAGCCTTTACACCAAGGTACATAGGTGCCAGTGCAGCATGTTCCCTGGAGGAGCCCTGTCCATAGTTCTTTCCACCTATTATAACCCCGCCCCCCATCTTCTTTGCCCTTTTAGCAAAATCCCTATCAATCCTGAAAAAAACAAACTCCGATATAGCAGGTATGTTTGACCTGAGAGGAAGAATATCAGAGGAAGCAGGCATAATGTCGTCAGTGGTTATGTTGTCTCCAACCTTTATCAGAACAGCACAGCAAATATCATCTTCCAGGGGGGCTTTCACAGGGACCTGTTTTATATTTGGTCCCCGGATGATATACACATCTTCCGGGTTAGGTGAAGGTGGCACTATCATATTATCATTTATCAAAAATCTCTCTGGTTCTTCAGTCTCAACCACATCCAGGTCCATCTCCCTGGGATCTGCCATCGCCCCCTTTATGGCTATAGCCGTTGCAACTAGCGGATTACATAGATAGATCATGGCAGAGTCAGTCCCACTCCTTCCTTTAAAGTTTCGATTGAACGATCTAATGGATATTCCATCAGTTTGAGGAGACTGTCCCATTCCTATACAGGGACCACAGGCAGGTTCCAAAATCCTCGCTCCACTGGCTATTATAGCTGACAGATCTCCTTCTCTTGCCATCATCTCGTATACCTGTCTCGACCCCGGACTAACAGTCATACTACACCATGGAGCCACAGTCCTTCCCCTTAATATAGAGCTTACAGATTTCATAACCTGATAGGAGGAATTGGTGCAGCTGCCTATACATACCTGATCTACCCTTTGCCCTTTCAGTTCCCTGATTTTCACCACATTGTCAGGGCTATGGGGTTGGGCTATCAACGGCTCTAATCTGCTCAGGTCTAAGTCAAGTTCCTCATCGTAGAAAGCATCCTCATCGGCTTTAATCTGCCGCCAGTCCTTCTCCCTATTCTGTGCCCTAAGATACTTTTTCGTTCTCTCATCACTGGGAAAGATGGAAGTGGTCGCTCCAAGTTCAACCCCCATATTGGTTATCGTAGCCCTCTCTGTAACACTCAGTGTATCCACCCCGGGACCACCGTATTCTATAATCTTTCCTACTCCTCCCCTTACCGACAACCTTCTCAATACCTCCAGTATAACATCCATTGCTGTTACCCACGGGCGGTTGAGTTTGCCTGTGAGCCTTATTACTATAACCTCTGGCATCTTGAATTCATAAGTGCCTGAAGCCATAACAGTGGCTATATCAAGACCGCCGGCGCCGATAGCTATCATTCCCATTCCACCGGCCGTGGGTGTATGACTGTCTGTGCCCAAAAGAGTCTGTCCAGGAACTGCAAACCTTTCCAGATGCACCTGGTGGCATATCCCATTGCCTGGTTTTGAAAAGTAAGCCCCATACCTGGCAGCAGTAGACTGAAGGAACAGATGATCATCGGGATTCTTGAAATCGGTTTGCAGCATGTTGTGATCTACATACGATACAACAAGAGGCACCTGTACCCTGGGAATATCCATAGCCTCAAACTGAAGATAGGCCATAGTACCCGTGGCATCCTGAGTAAGAACCTGGTCTACAGAAATTGAGATGGTCTCACCCTGGCAGAGGTTACCTGAAACCCTATGCTCTCTGAATATCTTTTCAACAAGATTTTCTCCCATCAACTGCCCTCTCTTACCATTTCAATTTATCAGAACTTCCCTTTAAATACAATAGATTTTCAAGAACCATTCCTACAATAGCTGCTTGACAGTTTTTAAAAGGACATGTTGTCTATTTTTGAGCAGGAAGGGTCAAAATGTATCCCCCGGACTTCTTTGAAACAGTAAAACCCATGATACCTCTAGGCAGGGAGGGTAAACCGGAGGATATTGCAAATGCTATAGTATTCCTGGCTTCGGAGGAATCGAGTTATATGGCTGGTGAGACCATGTACGTAAGCGGTGGGATGTATATGAAATAGCCAGATACAAAGAAAAAAGAACAAGGTTAGACAGAAGGGGTAGTTATAGGACTACCCCTATTTGAGCCTGTTCAATACTATTTTAGCTTAATAATTACTGATAGTTACAAAGCTGAAAAAATGAATTTAACTCAAA
>PFIF01000121.1 GCA_002782605.1 Deltaproteobacteria bacterium CG_4_8_14_3_um_filter_43_13
AAGCGGGTCAAGCCGATGCTTAGAAGCGCACCGCTTACCCTTTACGTTAGACCTATAAGAGAATGAATAATGAACGATATAAACGAAGATCAAAAGATAGAAAAAAGTTCCAGCCTATTGGCAATCTCATTGAGAAAATTTTTTAATTTCTTAGGCTTTTCTGGTGTAATGTTTATAATCTATGGTGTTGTCTCACGGGGTACAGGCAGTATCTGGCCAGTTTTGGAGAAATGGGTTAATCCAATTTCGGCCTTCTTGACAATATTAGCAGTCCTAATAACAGCTGCTTCCATTTATTTGTACAAGCCTTATATTCATCCACCTGAGAAATTTAGTAAATATGTTTCTGTCCCTGTAGTTATTGCTTCTTGCATTATTGCAGAAAGTTTTCTTATCTCAACTGGTTCTATTCCGCCTGTTATTGTTAATGGATTTGCTTTGCTCGGAATTTCTGGAGGATTATTTAGGATTCAGAGAAGGACAGTGGAATAGCTTAAAATAAGAAACTTAAGGTCTAACAAGGCAATCCAGCCGACTCGTTACACTCGCGGCTGATTTTTGCGTTCTCCCTTCGCTTCGCTCAGGGAGAACGCGGGGCTGAGCCATGTGCCCCATCCCTCCGCTACGCTGCGGGAGAACCAGGGGCACGAAACCAATGACCCTACGGGTCATGGCTCAGCCCCGCGTTATAATAGAGTTAAGACATGGAAAACTTAGCAACCATAGCAGCAGTCGCTGGAATTATCGGGACATTAATTGCCATACTTGTGGTTTTTAAGACAAAACAAATATTTAGTCCGAAGTTATCTTTTAATATAGGGCTATCTCGAACTATTTCATCTAAGAAAGGAAGTAAATTATTAAAATCTAAAAAGCAACTTAACACGATAGTTTATGCGGGCATACCAAAAGATTCAAATAAAATATTAACTTATTGTGCCTATTTGATAGAGAACAAAGGGAAGCAGCCAATAACTAATATACGTCTTCATATCGAGTATTTATCTAAATTCGCTCTCCCCAATGATTTTTTTCTTAATGAATTTGGCCAGGAGATAATTGATCAGGGGATAAAAAGCAATAACTGGCTTGAAAATCGCGAAGTAAGCTTAATGGGACCGATTAGTCAGATATCTATAAGACACGATATAATACGCCCTGGCGAAAAGGTTGTTCTGTTTGACATTATGGATTTTACTGAAGACCTGGACGCTGTTATGTCAAATATTCAAAGCATCGGAGATTTAGGATTAAAAGCTCTGTATAAAAGAATATATAAAACAAGTGAACTGAACAATTTTTGTGTTTTAGATATATTTCTTTTATCTTCTGAAAAGAATCCATTTAGAAAAAAAGTAAATATTTTATGGTTCAAATCGAAATCAAGAACAAAGATAAATGAATTGCTTCGTATTTGTGCAGACGGGTTCTGGTCAGGGCAATATCCTTCTACAGGTTTCTATCCCATAATGCCTTGGGTTAAGTTCCTTCGAAAGGAGCTGTTTGAAATAGTTGTACCAAGCTTCCAGCAATATAAAAAAATTTCAATTGTTGATCCTTTTCATTCAGAGATCGGCTTGGGTGATATTATTTATCCTGGCTGGAACTATTATAATGCTCCCGATGTGTTAAGTTCTAAAGAACTAACAAAATTTTTCCTTGGTTTAACTAAATTTGATCAGAAAAGAGTGAAACAAGTAAATGGATATGGAACACTAGAAGAATAATTATAACCTCGCGCTTTACACGGACTGGTGCTCCGCTGCCGCTACGCACCAGCCGGTAAGCTTGGCGTTATATACCGTAATAATAAACGATAAATATTGACAAATTTATTTGCTATTGATATATAGAATCTATCAATTAGATAGATCAATGGGATAAAGTGACACCGATGGCAATGATTACTTATCAAAAAGAAAAAATAGAAAACGCTATCTGTTTCTTTGCAAAAGAACATCAAAAAAAAACTCGTTCTCCACTATTTCAAACTTACCTTTATAAATACTTATCATTTTTAGACCTTGATTCAGTTAAAGATACGGGTAGGCCAGCTTTAGGATTAACTTATCAGGCTTTACCAAGAGGGCCCGTTCCTGTTGAAATATATCGAAACAAAGATAAAATTGAGTCAACTTGTTTCAAAGTAAAAAAGTATGATGAAAATTTTGTGTTCATATCAACCGAAGATCCCGATTTATCTTTCTTCTCAAAATATGAAATAAAATGTATGGTACGATTGGTTGAAATCTACGCAGATAAATTTGTTAAAACCAAAGAAATAAGTGAAGCAAGTCACCAAGATATCCCAGCTTGGGGAAAAACTAGGCGGAACGATTTTATTAAATATGAATCACAATTTGATGATGATCTAGACAAAAAGCCTGGAAAGGACTTAAGTTTAGCAGAAGAAGGGTTCCTAATTTACCGTGCACTTGAAAAGGCCGCAAAGTGAAACCGGGGATAGTTTTCAAGTGGGAAAACTTTCCAGAACCCAAATTTAATAACAAAATCAAAGCAAGATGGTTTGTCTATCTCGGTGAATCCCCCAGTTTTTTAACTCCTCATTTTGCATATATCCACACAACTACTGCACAAACAGACGAATTCGAAATAGGTGGAAGGCGACATGCTCATCAATATATTAAATTTGATTGTTCCAAAACACCCTTTGAGGAAGACTGTATTTTAGATTTTGATGAAGGTTGCTATCCTTTCCTAAAAGAAAGATTAGAAAGAAATCCAGATATCCAAATTAAGGGGGAATTGGACGATATAACATTAAAAAGAATTTATAATGGAATTCGGCAATCAGATTTTTATTCTCTTAAAGATTTGCAGAATATACACAATAGCCTTAATATGGCGGGCATTACTGGACTAAAGAAACCCAAATAGTGATATACGAAGAAAACAAAATGCCCAACATCCTAACCTAAGAAAAAATCAAACACCCGAACTTATTCAGCAGCTCCTAACTTGTTCAATTGTCAAAGAACAAAATATATAACAAATCACTGCACTGGATGCGAAAAGCGCACCAGTGACCTCTAGCGTTATGCCTAAGATTATAAAAGATTTCCTATCCTTACTTCGTATGATATTATGTTAAAAAGAGACCGCGCTTAGGAGGTTGTAGCATGGAAACAAAGTTAAAAATGATCTATTGGAAAGGCGAGAAATTCTGGGTGGGAAAACTCCTCGAACATCC
>PFIF01000301.1:0-949 GCA_002782605.1 Deltaproteobacteria bacterium CG_4_8_14_3_um_filter_43_13
GGGGCAAAAAGATTCTTCCTCTGGACGTGGAGGAGGTAGTTGCAAGTATTGATGATTTGGCAGGTGATTATCTGGTGGACGTATACAAACCTGGAGAAATGGAAAAATTAAAGGTTAAGGTAGAATATAAACCAGATGTACAAAACCTGAAGACCCTGAAGGACAAAGTGCATGAGGCGTTTCAGCTTGATTACGGCATAGACAGCGATGTAGAACTGGTTCCCAAAGGGTCTCTTAGTACCGGCTTCGCATTTAAGACAGCCCGTATAACCAAGACTTATTAGGGGGGTAATCACATGGAAGATAAAAGAAAATACTGGGATTCTGAAAAAGAGACAATGCCCTTGGATAAGCTCCAGGAACTTCAGGGAAAAAGGCTCCAGGTATTGGCAACACTTGCTTATGAAAAGACGTCACTCTACCGTCGAAAATTCGATGAAGCAGGTATACAGCCATCGGATATAAAGACAGTTGAGGATATCAGGAATCTCCCATTAACCGATGATGTAGAGGACATTCGGAACAGACCTCTCTCAGACAGGCTAACCATCCTGCCAAGGGAGATAGAAAGATTTAACTCCACCTCCGGCACCACAACAGGTATGCCCGAACCCATACCATTCAATAAGAAGGACACAGATACCCTTATAGACGCTGAGGCACAGGGGAGATGGACGGTAGGAGTAAGGCCTAATGATACAGCTCAGATCCTGACCAATTATGACATTTCCGAAATGGGCTATGACAGGTTAGGCGCAACATTTCTCCTTCTCAGCGCCGGAAGGTTTATGCTGGACAAACAGATAATGATAAACAAGACGGCGGGGGTGACAGTTTTAGAGCATTTTCCAAGCCAGTTAAAGAGGTTTGCGTCCCAGGCACAGGAAATGGGAATCAATGTCAATGACCTTCCTTTAAGAATGATTATAGGTGTGGGAGAACCTCTTTC
>PFIF01000301.1:1079-10966 GCA_002782605.1 Deltaproteobacteria bacterium CG_4_8_14_3_um_filter_43_13
TCAATCCTTGAGGTTGTTGACCCTGAAAACGGAGAGCCCCTTCCCGATGGTGAAGAGGGAGAATTGATCGTAACCCCCCTGTTATATGAGACGATGCCGTTAATCAGATACAGAACAGGTGACGTAGCAAGGATACTGCCCTATGAACCCTGTTCCTGTGGCCGCACATTGCCAAGGATGAGCCTTATCAGAGGGAGGGTGTCACAGATAACAGACAGAAAGGGTAAAAAGAGAGGGAGGCTATAAAATTCCGGATATTAAGTCCTTTATCCCCTGATATATTTACATATCCTCTTCCAAGGCAAACTCCCACTTACAACTGACATCCTCATGAGACTTTCTGGGAGTGCCATCCAGTAACCTTACCTTTACCCTGCCATCCTAATTTTGACTTCCAAGTAACTTAAATTTGCAAATGCGTTGTAAGTAGCTTATATTACTTGACATTTACCAAAAAAGATCGAATTTACTGAAAGCCCAAGTTACTTTCCATTATAATGCCGACGCGTCAGCATAGTGGAGCTTTTTACGAGTCCATCAATATTCAATACCGAATACTCTCTCAGCATTTTTGTAGAATACATTCTCTAATACCTCTGGTTTATACCCTTCATCTTCCCATCCCTTTAGTATTCGATCAAAACTGAAGAAGGGATAATCCGAGCCAAACATGATCTTTGTCTTGCAACGGCTGTTTATCTCCTTTTTTAGTTCTTCAGGGAAGTACTTTGGCATCCAACCATGAACTTCGTTATATACATTTGCTTTATGAACCAGGACAGATATCATCTCGCTATGGAAAGGCCATGGACAGTGAGCCGCAATTATATTAAGTTCCGGAAATTGAGCAGCTACGTCATCAACGTTTGGAATAGGCCTTTCTGTACCCAGCCGTATGCCCGATCCACCGGGAGTACCCGCACCCATGGCCGTATGCCCGACACTGATCTTGATAGGCACCTTTTTGTCATTACATAGTTGGTAAATGGGGAGAAATCTTTTGTCGTTCGCAGGAACGCCTGTTGCAGCCCCATAGTAGAAAACCCCGAATGACTTTGCCTTGTCTATATACTTTTCCAACTCAATCACATATTTGTCAATGTCGGTAAACTTTGCAAAGTTATACGGCGCCCAGCTCCCATAGACGACATCAGGGTAATCGCTCTTCAGTTTAGCCATGTAGTCGCCGGTTTCAGCCATTTGGTCGAAATTCTGTGGTTCCGGCACGCAGAATACCACTTTTACGCCGGCCTCGCGAAAAACATTAATCATCTCATCTTCTGTTTGATAATACGGGATAATTGTCTTGAAGGTAACTTCAAAAAAATCCTTTAAATCCTTTGAAAACATTGCGCCTTTCTCAGTGGTCATCTGTGTCTGAACATCAATCACTTTCATAGATTCACCTCTCCTTTCAATGGATAATAGTAACTACTCAGGTAGGTACAAAGGCACAGAGCACCAAAGGCACAAAGTCGAGAGATCTTAAGTAGGGGCACGGGGCCCCGTGCCCCTACTTAAGTTCCTATAAGATGTTTACAAAGCGGCATTTGGACAGGTTGTGTCCTGCATTCCGATCGTATTCCTACAACTTTGTGCCTATGTGCCTTTATCTCTTTGTGCCTGAATAGTTACAATAAATGAGATACTGATTCCCCTAAGGTCTGGAACTCTACAATAAAGAGGTTTAAGAGTCAATGACAAATCTTAGTAAGATAAGCACAGAGACCATAACAGTCGCCGTTGTCCTGAGGATAACAGCTTAGAGATATATCTTCTATGACATATATCTTGACTTCATAAAGACTGATTGATATACATTATTATCTCATTCGGGGAATGAGAGAAAAACCCTCGCCTTCAGGCGAAGACTTTAGTTGGATATTATGCGGATGATGCAGGCACAAAGTTGCAAAGGCACATAGGCACAAAGCAGAGGATAACATGACTTTGTGCCTTTGTTACTCTGTGCCTTTGTTACTCTGTGCCTTTGTGCCTCAAGTTATCGGCTTTAGCCGATAGTAGTTGACTTAGTATCAATCAAAGCGAAGGGGACGAGAAGACTATAGAGCTTTCAAATATAGGGGGTAATCATGTCAGAACCGTCTGCAGGATTAGATAGATTGTTCAATCCTAAGAGCGTTGCTGTAATTGGCGCTTCAAAATCATTTGCCAAGACCGGGACAGCAATCCTTTTTAGCATACTTGCTGGTGGGTACAAGGGAGAAATCTACCCCATTAATCCAAAAGAGACCGAGATACTCGGGTTGAGGGCTTATTCAAGCTTAAACACAACCCCCACCACACCAGATGTCGCAATAATCTGTGTTCAGGCCGAGCTGGTCCCCCAGGTTATTACAGAATGCGGAGAAGCTGGGATAGGCTTTGGTATTGTAATCTCATCCGGTTTCGGTGAGGTTGGCAAGGAAGGTAAAGGCCAGGAGAAAGAGGTTTTGAAAGCAGCCAGGATTGGTGGAATGAGGCTTATAGGCCCAAATTGTATGGGTTTGGTGAGTTCCGGGGCAAGCTTTTATGCGCTGATGAATATGCTAATACCCATGGCTGGTAGTGCATCCGTTGTCTCCCAGAGCGGGACTATCGGTTCGCTGTGTTCGATTTATGGTTCAGAACAGGGTATCGGCTTCAGTAAGTTCATAAGCAGCGGCAACGAGGTGGATTTAAGCACAGAGGACTTCATAGAGTACCTCGCCTCTGATCCCCAGACGAACGTCATTTCCGCTTTTGTGGAAGGGATAAAGGACGGAAAGAGATTTATCGAAGTGGCCAAAGAGACTGCCAAGAAAAAACCGTTGATCGTTTTGAAGGGAGGGGTCACAGCAGCAGGGGCTCAAGCAGCCGTCTCTCATACTGGTTCGATTGCTGGTTCTAAAGCTGTTTATGATGCCATGGTGAAGCAAACAGGGATCATTCATGCCGAAAACGAAAGGGAGATGGTCGATTTAGTAAAGGCATTCTCTTTGCTCCCTCTCCCCAGGGGAAGGAATATTGGGGTGACAGGGGCCTGGGGAGGAATAGCGGTTCTGGTTTCAGATGCTTGTGCAAAAACAGGGTTGGTACTGCCGGAATTATCAAGGAAAAGCATGGAAGAACTCGACAAAGTATTACCCCCCTTTTGGAGTCATGGAAATCCTGTAGACGTCACTGGAGCCGGGCTTGGTGGAGATTTTGATATGTTAACCAAACCAATCGAGATTCTCCTTCGTGATAGAAACATCGATGCCGTAATCTGGATGGTTCCTGCCCTCGGCTCTTTATTCGAGAGGGTTGCTCCCCGAATGGACACCCACATTTCAAAGTACTTTTCCAAAACGGCATTGGGTTCCATGGCGCCCCAGGAAATGAAAATGGCAAAGGGCATCATCGAACTTAAAGAAAAATACAATAAACCTCTTGTTGCAATCTTGATTGGACTGTATGGGCGGAATGGAACAGAACACATCCGCTTCCTGGAAGAAAACGGCGTTCCCGTCTATGAAACAACCCATCAGGCAGCTTTTGTGTTATCAAAACTCGTAGAGTATAAAGAGTATTTAGGGGCTCTAGGAAATTAAGCCAACCTATAATTGATGGACTTTTTACGAGTCCCTCAATATTAAATAGAGTATTACTTGGAAAGTCAGTACTACAGGATAAAGAACCCAAAACTATACAGTGGAGGAGGTATTGAATATGGCCATAACCTTTGAAAAGTTCCAAGAAGAGTGTAAGTTTTACAATCCCATGAAGAACTTTGAACTCGACACCAACATTATCGAATACAGACTCGACCCTCTGACCAAGGAGAGCACCTACTTCAATATTACGGCTCTGGAATCAGGATTGAAGTGGTCCATCAAGATAGATGAAGAGGAACTTCTGCAGACAGTGGAGAAGTCTCGTGAAGGCTGTTTCATGTGCGGAGACGCGGTGAGAAGTATGACTCCCAGGTATCTGGAGAATATTCTGCCTGAAGGAAGACTTACTGTGGGCCAGGCCATCCTCTTTCCCAATATCTTCGGACTGGCACGGTATTCTGCAGTACTGACTTATCCGAACAACCACTTCTTCAGTCTGGACGAATATACACCAGAAGTCCTGATTGATACTTTTACATGTGCATTAGAATTCATAAAAAGGGTATACAAGGAAGATAAGGAGGCTAAATATGCTGCTTTTGGCTGCAATTACCTCTTTCCCGCAGGATCGTCCACCGTTCACTCCCATTTTCACCTATTTATGACGGCATTTCCCTTTGATCATATAAAGGGTTTGGCTTCTAAAAGTGAACAATATTTCCATGAAAATTCCAATAGTTACTGGTCTCATCTCCTTGAGACAGAAAAGAAAGAAGGCAAGCGATATTTGGGCGCTGTGGGAAATACCCACTGGTTGGTGCCCTATGCCCCCAGTGGTGTCAGGGAGGTACAGGGTCTTGTTGAAGGGAAATCAAACTTCATCGAGTTTGAGGAAGAAGATATAAGAAACCTGTCCGAAGGGCTGTCAAGGGTCTTAAAATACTATCGCAGCCAGGGCGTTACCTCCTTCAACCTTATTACATACTCGGGGTCTCTGGGAGAGAAACAGGAATATTTCTGGCCGGGCCTGAAGATCGTTACAAGAGGTTACCTGCCGCCATACTATACAAGTGATATTACATGGAGACAGAAACTGCTCTTTCGGAAAGAGGAGTGGTTCGACTTGCCTGAGACAGTCGCATCTCAGGCAAGAGAATTTTTTGTTAGTACTTAAAAAAGCCTGAGATTCCAGGGGGGCGTGAGAATTCACACCCCCCTGGGAAAATAGATAAAATGACCTTCTACTTCGCAGCCTTTATATAATCAGTAAAGGGAATAAACCTTATATTCTTCACATCAGCCTTATAAATCCTGCAGTATTTTGTACCCTGATGTTTAGTGGGGCTGAAAGTCGCGTTAGCCATAAGACCGCCCATATCCAGATTCTTGATGGACTCCATTCCCTTTACAAGGCCCGATCTGGTCAGGTCTTTCCCGGCGTTTTTAAACCCTTCAACCACCAGTATTGCCTGACACCACCCTTGAGTATAGTGCCTGTAAAGCATATATTTGCCTTTCTTGCCATGGTATTTCAGGCTGATCTCCCTCATCTTCAACATCCCTGGAGAATCATCATACCATGAAGAAAATGAATTGGTAGCTACAAAGTTCTTTGCTGCATCCCCAACTATCCTCATAACATCTTCAGCGCAGGCATACTTTGTCCCAAGAGACATAGGAGAGTACTTGAATCTTTTTGCTTCCCTAAAAAAGGTAGCGGTATTTCCCTCTGTCGTATGCAAGATCACATGTGTAGCCTTTGCCCTCATCAGAGTGAGAACCTGGGAGCTGGCCTCTATTGCACCTGGCGCAATGACCTCTTCACCTGCCGGTTTTAACCCATAAGCCTCGAGTTGTTTCCTGAATGTCCTGGAACCCACCTTACCATGCTCGGTATCAGCCCTAACCAGGGCGATCCTCGGTTCTTTCACCTTCAGAACGTTGACGATGTAGTTGAATAGTACCTTGATCTCATCCTCATAGGTTGCCCCTTCAGTAAAGTGGTATGGGCGGGTTGGACGGATAAAAAAGTCTGTAGTGGATGTCATCAGGGTTGGCAGCTTTTCTTTTGTGATTTGAGAGACCAGTGCCACCCCGGAACCCGTTGATCCTATCTCGAACAGCATAAATATCCGATCCTTGTATACGAGTTTCTTGAAGTTTGCCACATCTCTGGCAACGGAGTAACCACCATCCTCAATGATCACCTTGAATTTTCTACCGTAAATCCCTCCCTGGTCGTTGATGTGCTGCAGGTAGGTCTTTATGCCAGTATGTAACGGTGTTTGAATTTGTGATGTAGGGCCTGTTACATCAGATGTAACCCCAACCTTTATGGTTTCACCGGTCAGTCCGGTAGTCTCATCAGCGTAGGGAACGGTAACCCCAAATAAGAACAGAGCTGAAACCAAAGTGATAGTCAACAACAAGGTAATACTTTTCTTCATTATTCTTATCCTCCTGCAACTTTTGTATTCAATCCTCGAATTATTATAGTTGATGGTTTCGTAAAAAGTCCATCATAGTTTAAGGTGGACCCATTTGTCAAGACAATATTTTCGAAAAATTAAGTTACACCCTGGGGTGGTTTTTTGTTTTTTTCCACCTGTGCTCATACCCCGTCGAAAGTCATGAACTGAATCGTCACCTCGCTCCTTGAAAATATAGTTCTGCCGGCGTCTGATCTTTCAGTGCCTGGTGAGGCCGGTTATCATTGTAGAGACCGAAGTAGGAATTGATCCCCTCCCTTCCCTGTCCCGATACAATCGGGATATACATTAAGAATCGTACTTTTATACCACCTAGTTCTCTTCCTCCAGAGTAAACTCCCACTTACAACTGACATCCTCAGGAGACTTTCTGGGAGGACCGTCCAGGAATTTTACCTTTACCTTTGGGTCAATACTCTCAGCGTATTTTTGAAAAACGATGGTTCCTACCGGCTCACAGGTGAACTCTTTTCTCCCTGACTTTTCCATGGCCTCAAGGGAAGGACACTTGTAAAGGGCAAAGACCCCTCTTTTCTCCGATACTTCCTCTATCTTATGTTCCATACAGGGGACAAAGGCAGACTGTTTTAAGGTTTCAATGATGCCTGGAATACCTTCCTCCCTTATTCCCAGGGTCTTTCTCAATAATCTTGCTTCATAAGGAAAGTACCCCTCCCATGCCTTCGTATCAATATCGAGGGCCGACTCATAACCAAACTTCTTTTCCGCTTCCAGAAACCAGAACCCGTCAAGGGCAAGAAATAATCTTGCATATACCTTTATCAGGTTTATCAGTTCCTCCTTAGACAGCCTAGTTAGATCCATTTCGTTCATAGTTCTAATCTCCTTGTGAAATAGTTGATAAGAAAGTTTCACCTGAATTCAGCGTGAGTCAGGCAATCCATAGACGGAAATTAACCGTAGGTTTTGACTATCCGCTTGGCCTTGAATTGTGTTTTTGACAGAGTCCCTTTGGGCACAAGCTCGATCTCACATCTAATAGAATTCTCCTTTTCAAACGCTTTCTCCAGCTCTTTTTTAAATCCCTTCAGATCCGAAATCCCCAGTTTGTATTCAACCTTTAACTTTAGTATATCTAACTCGCCTGGCAGATCCACAATAATTTGATAATCACTACTCAAAAAAGAATTCCTGATTACAAAGTCCTCTACATCACCTGGAAAAACTATCTTTCCTTGCACCTTAACCATATGGTACACCCGTCCCCTGATGGGAGCTATCCTGGGGTGTGTCCTCCCGCATTGACAGACTCCACGATCCAGGAGCATAGTAACGTCACCCGTTCTATACCTCAAAAGGGGCATAGCCTCTTTCGTTAAGGTCGTTATTACCAGCTCTCCCAGCTTCCCTGTCCCAAGGGGAGTTAATGTCTCAAAATCAACAACCTCGGAAAGATAATGATCTGACCATATATGCAAGCCGTCCTTACGGCTACACTCGCCTCCAATTCCCATAACCTCTGCAAAGCCATACATGTCATAAAATTCAATTCCAGTTTCCTTGTAGAGATGCTCTTTCACAGACGCTGACATTGGTTCACCTCCCAGAAGAGCCAGTCGCAGTGAGGTCTCTCTTTTAATATCAACGCCCATCTCCAGTGCCCTATAGATAAACGACAATATGTAGCTGGGTATGCCAAATATGACAGTGGATTTAACCGTTTTAGCCAGTCTTATCTGTTGATCGAGAATCATCCTGCCAGCCATGCCTGAAAGTACCTTTGATGCCAGCTTTTTCATAATCGGAACACTCACATCCCATGGCAATAGGAGCTGTATTATGTCGTCGGGCCGTATCCCCGTCATTCTGCCAACCCTGGCAAAAAGATTGAATCCCTCTTCTACGTCCTTTTCCGTCATCATTACCGGCAAGGTTATCCCAGAAATGGTCCCCGAAGTCGTCATGATTTCAGTTACGGACTCCCAATCGACAGCCAGCTTTTCCTCTATCGGAGTTATTGCAAATTCTTCCAAATAGCTTGTCAAGGGTAATTTTGGCAGGTCTTCTAATGATTTGACATCGGTCGGCTGAATACCTATCTCGTCAAATTTCCTCTTATAAAAGGCAGTTTTTCTATAAAGATACTCCACCAATGTTAAAAATCTTTCTTCCTGAATCATCTTCAAGCTATCTGCCGGCATCATTTCAACCTCTGGTTCCCAATACATCTCCATAATTACTCACTCCCCTCCATATTATCTTTCCCGCTTTGATACTTCCAAACTGCCAGATTGTGTTCTCTTAGGTTAGTAGAAAAGCAGTGAGTACCATCATTCTTTGAAACAAAATAGAGGTAATTTACTTTAGCCGGATAAAGGACAGCTTTGATAGAGTCCTCCCCAGGATTGGCAATCGGACCAGGGGGTAGGTTGGAATGGAGATAGGTGTTGTAAGGAGTCTTTCTTTTAAGATGACCGACAGTTACTCTACCACTGAAGTTGGCAATACCATAGATAGCAGTCGGATCACTTTGAAGTTTCATACCCTTTTTGAATCTGTTTTGAAACACAGCCGATATTAAAGGACGCTCCCACGATTTTCCAGTCTCCTTCTCAATAATAGATGCCAGAGTGACAACTTCTTTAATTGTAAAACCCAAATCTTCTGCCCTTCCAGCGTATTTACTGGTATAAATCCTTTTAAACCGAGTCACCATCATTTTCAATATGTTGCTTTCACCTATATGTCGGGGCATACTGTAGGTATCCGGGAATAAATAACCCTCCAGGCTATCCCCCTCGATTCCCAAAGAGGATATAAAAGAGGGGTCAGAACACTTTTCAAGAAAACTTTCAGTATCGGCAAGTTCGAGGCCGTCCAGCAAATCAGCTACCTGATATATATTATACCCTTCCGGTATTGTAACAAAGTGCTCAACTACCTTTCCTTTAACCAGTATATCCAGTATCTCTAAAGGCACCATGGCTGTATTCAGGGAATACTCTCCTGGTTTAATCTTCTTGGTTGCCTGACGGCATCTAACTAATAAGGAAAACCCCCTTATATCTTTAATAATCCCTTCCTGTTTCAGAAGCTTTGCCGCTTCAGCGAAAGTGGCTCCAGGATGAATATAGACTATTTTGTAGATTTTTGCAGAGCTGGTGGGAGTGGTAAGATACAGGAAGATACTCAGGGCTGTTAATAATCCCAGGACAATCAACAACATCAGGATATAAGAAATAGCTCTCTTCATTTCAGCTCACCCTGCCCTGCTGTCCAGGTATCCCTGCAAAATGAATACCGCTGCCATTTTATTGATAACCTTCTTCCTCTTCTTACGACTGAGATCAGCCTCTAACAAAGACCTGTTGGCAGCCACTGTAGAGAGTCGCTCATCCCATGTGACTACAGGGATATTTAGACTCTTTTTCATGGTTTCTACCAGTGCCAGCACCCCTTCTGCCTGTTTACCTATGGTACCATCCATGTTCTTAGGCAGCCCAACTGCGATCTCTAAAGGATTATATTGGTCCATCAGTTTCCTGAGTTCTTCAAGGTCGCTATCCAGACTCTTACGGATTATAGTCGTAATCCCTTGAGCAGTCCATCCCATTTCATCGCTCACTGCCACACCAATGGTCTTGCTCCCCACATCCAGACCAATTATCCTCATAGGCATCCTCCTCCTGAACTTTAGGGTACTGTCAAAACTATTTACCCTTTATGCATTTAAAAACTCTAAATCCTAAACTCTAAATCCTAAATAAATACAAAGCTAAAAATACAAAACTCAAAGCATTATTTACTCACGCACTCTCATGGCGAATCTCTTAGTTCTTTCTCCTAAATCATATGGTTTTGG
>PFIF01000301.1:11040-11364 GCA_002782605.1 Deltaproteobacteria bacterium CG_4_8_14_3_um_filter_43_13
TTTCATATTGTACCTGCTTCACCAATCTGCCAACCGGACTAACTGGCAAACTGGCTAACAGGCCAACGGGTTAACCGAACATTTACTTCTTCTGTGTGAAATTGCCAACAAAATAGGATGCTTGAGAAAAATAATGAGGACCTATGGCTTTACTTTTTTCGGCAGGCCAAGCCTGATCCATAAATAAATTTCTGGCTCACGTCCACGGTAAAATCACCGGCTAACGCTGATCGCCCAAGAAGCATTCTGTAATTCATGCCGCCCCGATTTGTCAAATTAACCTGAATCCGTTTGGTTATTCCCGCCAGACATACTTCCAGTTCC
>PFIF01000250.1:0-11366 GCA_002782605.1 Deltaproteobacteria bacterium CG_4_8_14_3_um_filter_43_13
TGCAAGGAAGCGCCAAATTTTTCCTTAATTATCTTGGCGGATATTATCCACCCCTTCCTGGAGGAGAATCCGTTGATTACTTATGCGCGACCCGGATTTTAAATCAATAGGAAAGTGGTTTATCTATAGTATCCTTATAGGCATCTTAACCGGACTGGGTGCCACTGTATTTTTCTATCTGTTGCAAGGAAGCGCCAAATTTTTCCTTAATTATCTTGGCGGATATTATCCACCCCTTCCTGGAGGAGAATCCGTTGATTTAGTGCCACCAGTGTCTGTTTTTCCAAAATGGATTCTGGGACTGGTACCCGCCCTTGGGGGGCTAATAGCAGGGGCAATCATATATAAGTGGGCACCCGAAGCAGCGGGTCATGGAACCGATGCCGTCATAGATGCCTTTCATAGATTCAGGGGGGTTATCAGGAAGAGGGTGCCTATAATAAAGGCTATATCTTCGGCAATAACTATAGGCTCCGGTGGTTCAGCCGGAAGAGAGGGGCCAGTTGCCCAGATTGGCGCTGGAGTTGGATCATATCTTGCCAATCTGTTGAGACTCTCTGACCGGGATAGACGTTTGATGCTCATTGCCGGAGCTGGCGGAGGGATAGGCAGCATGTTCAGGGCCCCCTTGGGGGGGGCATTGTTTGCCACAGAGGTACTATATAGAGAGCCTGAGTTCGAATTTGAGGCTATTATTCCCGCCATTATCTCCTCTATTGTTGCATATTCAGTCTTTGCCTCTTTCTTTGGTTGGGGAGTGCTATTTGATACTCCAAGATATTTGTTTAGACATCCTTCAGGACTTTTCTTCTATGCGATTTTGGGTATCCTGTGTGTCATATTGGGCGCCCTGTATGTGAAGGTGTTCTATGGATTAAGGGATAGATTTTTCAAGAAGCTTCCGGTAAAAAATTTTCTGAAACCTGCCATAGGCGGACTTATGCTAGGAATAATGGCCATGTTCTTCCCTCAGGTTTTGGGAATGGGATATGGCTGGATACAGTTAGCAATATACGGACAACTGACCATAGGACTTATGATTGTTCTTGTTTTCGCAAAGATTTTTGCTACCTCCTTTACCATAAGCTCAGGTGGTAGCGGGGGGGTATTTGCCCCCTCTCTATTTATAGGGGGGATGCTGGGTGGAGCTTTTGGCCAGACTGCCCATCTTCTGTTCCCGGATATTATAACCCAACCAACGGCATTTGTACTTGTAGGCATGGGGGCATTCTTTGCCGGCGTGGCTAAGGTTCCCATTTCGTCCTTGATTATGGTTTCTGAGATGACAGGAAGTTATGGCCTGCTTGTGCCTTTGATGCTATCGTCATCCATCGCATACCTGTTTACCCGTAAATGGAACCTGTACGAGAAACAAGTCTCTGGAAGAATAGACTCTCCAGCCCATCTGGGGGATTTTGTAGTGGATATCTTGGCGGGGCTTAAGGTTCAGGATGCCCTAACCAATAAAAAGAGGATGGTTTTAATACCTCAGCATATGCCTTTAAGAGAGATTTTAACGTTCATTACCGATACCTCAAACTCTTATTTTCCCGTTGTTGATGATGCCAAGAGGATGGTTGGTATCATGTCCCTTGATGACATCCGGAATGTAATGTTTGAGGAGGGTTTGAGCGAGTTGGTAAACGCAAAAGACATGGCCACCTCAGAGGTAATAACAGTGACCCAACAGGACAATCTCCAGGATGCACTTCGAAAATTTACACTGAAGAACATAGAGGAGATACCGGTAGTTGACATAAAAAACTCGAGAAGAGTTATAGGGATGTTGAACAGGCGAGATGTAATTGCCGTTTACAACAATGAGTTACAGAAGAGCCGCCTTGGGTAGAAAAAGGTGGATAGGATAAGGGGATGAAGATAACCAAACAAGAGGTTGATAAGGTAGCAAAATTGGCACGTCTGGGATTTACAGAGGAGGAAAAGGAAAAGTTTGCCAGTCAACTCAACTCTATTCTCGTTTATTTTGACAATTTAGGAGAATTGGATACAAGAGGAATTGAACCTACCTCCCACGCCAGCACCATAAGCAATGTGTTTAGGGATGATGAGGTTGAATCGTCTATTTCGAAAGAAGATTCCTTGCTGAATGCCCCTGATTCCAAGAGAGGCTGTTTCAGGGTTCCCAGGATTATAGAGCGATAGAGGACCAAGGGATATGGAATTGTATAGATTAACCATACACGAATTACAAGAGATGTTGAGAAAAGGGGAGGTTACTTCAAGGGATATAACAGAGTCTGTATTCAGGAGAATAGAGGAGGTTGAGGGAAAGACAAGAGCCTTTATCACTTTAATGAAAGAGCAGGGATTGAAACAGGCAGAAATGGCCGACATAAGAATCAAAGAAGGTAAGCTAAGCCAACTAACAGGTATTCCTCTGGCGATAAAGGACAACATGTGTATAAAAGGGATAAAAACTACCTGTGGTTCAAAGATACTGGAGAATTACATACCTCCATATGATGGGACTGTAATCGAAAGATTAAAGGAACACATGCCGGTTTTTATTGGCAAAACCAATATGGATGAGTTTGCTATGGGTTCGTCTACTGAAACATCGTACTTTGGTGTAACTCACAATCCCTGGGATATAGAAAGAATCCCCGGGGGTTCCAGCGGTGGTTCTGCAAGTGCAGTTGCTGCAGACGAGTGTATTGCAGCCCTGGGGTCTGATACTGGAGGGTCCATCAGACAGCCGGCGGCATGCTGTGGCATAGTCGGTCTAAAGCCGACCTACGGACGAGTGTCCCGTTTTGGATTGGTGGCATTTGCCTCTTCCCTGGACCAGATTGGTCCTATGACAAAGGATGTTAGAGACTGTAGTATCCTGTTATCCGTTATAAGTGGCCATGATAAATTGGATTCCACTTCTATAGACGTTGAGGTGGCTGATTATGAAAAGTGTCTTGGGCAGGATATAAAGGGTTTAAAAATAGGGGTTCCCAGAGAGTATTTTATAGAAGGGATTGCCCCGGATGTAGTCAAATCTTTATGGAGTGCGGTAAAAGAGCTGGAGAAGTTGGGAGCAACTTACAAAGAGGTCTCCTTGCCCCATAGTGAGCACGCAGTAGCGGTCTATTATCTAATTGCACCGGCAGAGGCGAGTTCTAACCTGGCTCGTTATGACGGTGTAAAATACGGGCATAGAGCTTCTGGGACTAAGGGATTAATGGATATGTATACCCAGACCCGATCTGAAGGGTTTGGACAAGAGGTTAAGCGGAGGATAATGCTTGGCACCTATGCCCTTTCTGCGGGTTACTACGATGCCTATTATAAAAAGGCGTCGCAGGTGAGAACCCTTATAAAGAGAGACTTTGACGAAGTCTTCAAGGAATGCGATGTGCTACTTACCCCTACCGCTCCGACCCCTGCCTTCAAGATTGGAGAAAAGACAGACGATCCATTGCAGATGTACCTTTCCGATATATTTACAATACCGGCAAATCTCGCAGGGATTCCTGGTATATCCATCCCCTGTGGTTTTAGCAGAGAGGGATTACCCATAGGATTGCAGCTTTTGGGTAAACATTTTGATGAAGAGAAACTTCTGCAGGTGGCATATGCCTTCGAACGGCATACCGACTATCATCTAAAAAAGCCGGTTATTGGGCAGGATGCGTTGTAGGTAATTATGAAAGATTCAATTAGATTGAGCAGGCTGAAGTTTAGCAGTTATATTGTCTTTAATCCAACGAGGATCCCACCATTCTTTGGGATTAACAAAAGTTCCATGGACTAGCATACTAAAATGGAGATGGTCTCCTCCTGCGAGTCCAGTAGTACCTGTATTACCAATAATGTCACCTTTCTTCACTCCCACACCGTATTTTACCTTGATACTGCTGAGATGAGAAGACAAACTGAAGATGCCCTGACCATGGTCGATAATTACAGAATTCCCATAAATTCCCACATAATCAGCAAATACTATTATGCCATTGTTAGCTGCCTTTACCGGGAATTGTTCAAGGGCAGCTATGTCTACCCCCAGATGTACCTGTTTATCAATCTCTCTACCCTGATAGTAATATGTCCTCTTGTCGGCATATTGTGCTTCAGGAGAGCCTTCCATCCTCAGAAAGGCCCCCTCCCATAACCTCTGGGGGTGGGATTTGCTACAGACAGCCTTTATTTTCCTGTCGCATTCTTTACGTAACCAGTCATTTACCTTCAAATATATATCAAGATTCTCCCCCCGGAGGTTATCGTATCTGGCACTGAATTCTGGCATCTTCTGGTTTAGAAAATTATCTGAGATGTCCATCTTGACTTCTCTAAATTCTTTCCTGAGAATCAAGTGGGGAAAGGATATTTTAGTTATATTACCGGCGCTATCCTGAGCCATAAGCATAATCAGGATTGGATTAGAGGCATTCCAGGGCAGAGCAAAGTAAGCTGCATGCGTCCCGTCAGGGGTAACGGGATAACCTTCAAAGAAAAGATCTCC
Organism: Deltaproteobacteria bacterium CG_4_8_14_3_um_filter_43_13; assembly: GCA_002782605.1. Lineage (GTDB taxonomy): Bacteria > Desulfobacterota > UBA8473 > UBA8473 > UBA8473 > UBA8473. Next base: position 4,472 of record PFIF01000250.1, read on the forward strand.
TACCAGAATGCCACTCTTTAGAGCATCTTTGGAAACGGTGTAGAGCACTAAACAACTGCCGCCCACGTTTATGTTATGATTCAAGCTTCTAATACTGATTTGTGGCGGAAGGGTATCAATGATAACCTCCTTTTCCACCAGGGACTCATTTTTAAACAGGAAACTATTACGGGCTGAAATTATTAGGGTTGCCTTTCCATCTTTTAATCCTAATACAAGAGGTTTTATAAGGAGTTTTATGTCTTGTTTATGTCCCCCCTTCGGAAAGTCAAGGTTTGAAATCTTTTTCTCGTTATTCCCCTGTCTTATTGATACCTGAATAGACACTATTTTGCTCTTCTGGTCCTCTACCGAAAACCCAAGTTCCTGATTTTGGCCAAGGAATCCTATATCTTTACTGAAGATTATTTTTGGCGGAGTGAGGTCTCCTTTAATTACAACCCATATAGCTATCAACACAAATACTAAGATTAGTGCTGTCAGAAAAAAGAATCTTTTAGACATTTGCTCTATATCCTCCCGTCCCCTTAAGGTTTTGTCTCTTTGATATGAACCGTTCTGATCGGAAATGGAATTTCAATACCCTCTTTCTTATATCGTTTGTGTAATTTCTTTACTAATTCATGTGTCAGGGAGTATTGGTCTATAAATTCCCTGCCACGCATTATTACAGTAAAGTTTATACTGAAGTCGGCAAAGGTATGGTAACGAATAAAAGGTTCAAAAGCCAGCTCATCCCCCACAATCTCTTCCATTACCTCTTTTGCCACTTCGATTGTTACCTTTTCCACGTGTTCAAGATCACTATCATAGCTTACCCCAACCTGAACAGGGACTGAAAGCTGCTTCTCCGGAAGATTGTAATTTGTTATAATAGCAGATGCCAATTTAGAATTTGGAACAATTATAATGTTATTGGGAAGCGCCCTTAAGGTTGTATTTCGCCAGTTAATGTCTTCCACATAACCTTCATATCCTGTATCAAGCTTTACGTAATCCCCTGCCTTTACCTGCCTTGAGATAAGAATATAAAATCCTGAGAACAGATTGGAGAGAGTATCCTGAAGTGCCAGAGCAACGGCAATCCCTCCGATTCCCAGGGCGGTGATTATGGGAGTAATAGAGATACCCAAGGTCTGAAGGATAATTAATCCCCCCACAATAATTATCAGTATCCTGGTCAGGTTCGTAAAGATCGTTGTCGATATTAATGCCCCCTCTGTTTTATTGGTGTATATCTTTACTACACCGACCGCTATTTTTGCCAATACCCATGTTATAGAGAAAATAACAGCAATCAGCAGGGCTTTCTGAAGCATATTTGAAAGATTTACTGACATGGGGATGCTGGGGAGGGCCGAATATATACCGGCAATAAAAAACCAAAGCAATATCATACCTTTAAGAGGTTCTAGTACAACATTATCCCATTCCCGATCCGTTTTATTGGCTAGTTTGATAATCCTTGAAAATATTATTTTTTGGAAGACTGCACCGACAACTACCCAACCCAGGAGAATGCTTATGGGGATAATAAACGATGGAATCTTTGAAAACTCAAAAGACATATTAAACCTCAACCTTCTTGATTTAACTTAGGAAGGCTATCAAATATTTAAGAGATGTCAAGAAAAAAGTCCGCCATTAGGGCGGATTAAATTTCTTGACAATAAACCCAAATTACTGTAGTTTTTACTTTATATTCAACCGAATTCAGGGGAGATGTGTATGCCTATATACGAATACCAGTGCAATCAATGTCAGAGAATGATGAGCTTTTTGATCTTGAAGATTTCAGAGGCATCTACGCTGAAATGCAAGGGTTGCGGAAGCAAGGATTTGAACCGACTGTTGTCCAGGGTTGCGTACCACAGATCAGAAAGCGATAGGATGGCAGAGTTCAACACTAACAAGCCCCGGGGAGAGGAATTCTACAAGGATTCCCGCAACGTTGGGCTCTGGGCAAAGAAGAGGGCCAAAGAATTGGGTGCAGATCTTGGCCCAGAATTTGATGAAGTGGTAGATAGGGCCCGGACAGGCAAGATATTGGAAGACTACGACCTATAGGGTTAATGAAAAAGCCTTTTTTATTGCCGGCAGGTAAAGGCTGGGGAATTTTGATCTCAAAAGCCCCCTTAGCCTTTAAGATGCCGGTTTTTTTGTATATAGGAGAGGCAGGAAAAAGAATAGTTTATGTCTGAAAATAGAAGTATCGCAAAGGCAGCGGGGGTGGTTGGGGCATCTACCTTCTTGAGCAGGATTTTGGGTTTCATCAGGGATGTGGTGGTTGCTAAATATTTTGGCGCAGGGGTATCTGCCGATGCCTTTTTTGTGGCTTTTCGAATACCTAACCTGCTTAGGAGGCTGCTTGCCGAAGGAGCATTAACCGTCTCTTTTGTCCCCGTCTTTACCGAATACTTAACCAAAAAGTCCAGAAGGGATGCCCTTGAACTGGCAAATATATCCTTTACTGTTCTTTCAATGATCCTCGTATTTATATCAATACTGGGGATAATCCTTTCTCCTCTGATAGTAAGGATTATAGCTCCCGGGTTTATTCACGCCCCTGAAAAGCTAGAACTAACCATTCTTCTTAACCGTATAATGTTCCCTTACATCTTTTTTATCGGTCTTACTGCCCTCTGCATGGGGGTACTAAATTCCCTGAGACATTTTGCCGCCCCTGCCCTATCCCCGGTTTTACTCAATATCTCTATGATAATTACAGTCCTGTGCTTCTCCTGGTATTTTGAGCAACCTGTACTCAGCCTCGCTGTTGGAGTCATTGTTGGAGGGGTTCTACAGCTTATCTTCCAGTTTCCATTCTTAAGAAGCAAAGGAGTCCTGTTAAGGGTAAATTTTAACTTTTCTCACCCTGCGGTGAAGAGGATTGGTCTTCTAATGCTTCCCGCTGTCTTTGGGGTAGCGGTATATCAGTTTAACATCTTTGTCAGTACCATTATTGCTTCCTTCCTCCCGGAAGGCAGTATATCATATCTTTATTATGCCGATAGGCTCATTGAATTTCCACTTGGGATATTTGCCGTAGCTGTGGGAACAGCCGTTTTGCCTGCTATGTCCCGGCACGCAGCTATGAAAAACTATGAAGAACTGAAGGATTCCCTTTCCTTTGCTTTAAGATTAGTCCTATTTCTGACTATTCCTGCAATGGTTGGATTGATAGTTCTCAGGGTTCCCATCATCAGCATCCTTTTCCAGAGGGGAGAATTCGACTCCCAGACTACTTTTTTAACTGCAAATGCCCTTCTTTATTATTCCCTTGGTCTGTGGGCAATCGCCGGAGGAAGAATTGTTGTCCCAACATTCTATTCTCTCCAGGACACAAAAACACCTGTGAAGATCGCAATAATCACCCTTTTTGCTGATGTCATCCTCAGCATTATCCTGGCCTTTCCTTTAGGGCTGAGACACGGAGGAATAGCCCTGGCCATGTCTGTTTCGTCTGCCATAAATATAGTGCTATTGCTGATGCTCCTCAGGAAAAGATTGGGTAGTATAGGGGCAAGGAAAATACTTTTGTCGGGCTTAAAGGTCTCTATATCTTCAGCAGTAATGGGGATTATGGTCTATCTCTATTGTTTCAGGATACCGTGGGATATGGTTTCGGGCATTAAAGAAAAAATCTTCACCCTAAGTGGCAGCATAATAATAGGGGCTGCCGTCTTTTTCTTATGTTCATATCTTCTTAAGAGTCAGGAATCCTATGCCTTTATTAAGATAATAAAAGAGAGAATAAGGAGGGACAGAAAGATATGAGTAAAACGGTTTATTCTATATTTGATACCGAATTTGGCTGGTGCGGTATCGTTGGAAAGGAGGGAAGGCTTTTAGAGATAATCCCCTTCTTACCTACAGAAGAGAGTGTCTGTTCGTGTGTGGTTTCAAAATATACAAATATAGCTCTTTGCCCGGGTTGTTTTAAAGAACCTAAAGAGGCTATCGAGAGATACCTTGCAGGGGAAAGGATGGATTTTGAATTTTCTTTGGATCTCTCTGGTTATACTGAATTCCAGAGAGATGTTTGGGAGATAACTAGGTCCATCTCCTATGGAGAGATTCGTACCTATAGTTGGGTCAGCAAAAAGTTAGGAACCCCAAAGTCTTCAAGGGCAGTCGGGACTGCACTTGCCAAAAATCCATTGCCGATAGTTGTGCCATGTCATCGGGTTATAAGAAGCGATGGCGATTTAGGGGGATATTCAGCGGAAGGGGGCATAGAGATTAAGGCCAAATTATTAAATATGGAAGGTAACTGCTCAGGTGGATAAGCTGTAGACAGTTAGCCTGTTGGAGGAGCGTGACTAACAGCCTTCAGCCTAAACAACCTGAGTAGTAACATTTTTTATTAATTGCTTGACCAAAGGCCTTAGATTGGTTATATTGTACGAATGGAAAGTTTAGTCAAAAATTTCTCACTGTATCTGCAAATAGAGAAGAACGTATCAGAGAATACCTACCGGAATTACATGAGCGATCTGAGGCAGTTCTTAAACTTCTTAAAAGCCCAAAAGCTCTGTATGGAAGAAGGCAATAAGGAGATAGATGTAACAAAGATAGACCATATTGTTATAAGAGCCTATTTAATGGAGTTGTATGGCAAGAATAAAAAGACTTCCATTGCAAGAAAACTTGCCTCCCTCAGGTCATTCTTCAAACTCTTGATTAAAGAAGAAAGACTCACAATAAATCCAGCTGCTATGGTCACAACCCCTAAACAGGAAAAACATATCCCTGCTTTTTTGTCTGTTGATGAGATGTTCAGATTGGTTGAAAAACCGGACAAGTCAACCATCTTAGAATGTAGAGATAGAGGCATAATGGAGGTTTTGTACTCATGTGGTATTCGGGTGAGTGAGTTGGTGGGACTGAATATAGATGATTTGGACTTCAATTTGGGCATTATTAAGGTAAGAGGGAAAGGGAGAAAAGAAAGGATTGTTCCCATCGGGGGAAAGGCAATAGAAGCCCTAAAGGATTACCTTGAGCATGTAAATGAGCTAAAAGGAAAAGTCCCTGAAAGGTACTCTCAGGGAGAATTGGCAAGCCCGGTTTTCCTGAATTTCAGAGGTGAAAGATTAAGCTCCAGAAGTGTTGCCAGGATAGTTAAAAAATACATCTTTCAGTGCGGTATAATGAGAGATATCAGTCCGCATTCTATACGCCATAGCTTTGCCACTCATCTTTTAGATGCAGGAGCCGATTTGCGGGCAATTCAGGAGCTTTTAGGGCATAAGAGCCTGGGAACTACTCAAAAATATACCCATATAAGTATTGACAAATTAATGGAGGTCTATGACAAAGCGCACCCTAGAAGTAAATTATAGGAAAGGCGAGGCACCTGTCCTGCAGGTTTTAGGCATTTGACAATGTCAACAGCGCACCATAACAGCGGGCTTAAGCCCGCTGTTGACCCTGTTGTGGCCCGCTGTTGTATGCGCCGTGGACAATAGAAGGATGAGTTATGTTTAAAGGGACTACCATTTTATGTGTCAGGAATAAAGGGAAGGTCGCCCTTGGTGGTGATGGGCAGGTAACCCTTAACGATACCATTATGAAACATGGTGCAAAGAAGGTTAGGCGTTTATACAACGATAATGTTATTGCTGGCTTTGCTGGAACAACAGCGGATGCCTTTACCCTGTTTGAGAAGTTTGAGGGCAAACTGGAGCAGTATCATGGCAACCTGACCAGGGCCGCTGTGGAACTGGCCAAAGATTGGCGAACAGACAAGATACTCCGCAGATTGGAAGCCTTACTGATTGTTGCTGACAAGGAGCATGCCCTGATTATATCGGGCAACGGGGATGTTATTGAGCCCGATGAAGGGGCAATTGCTATAGGTTCAGGGGGAGCATATGCTTTAGCTTCTGCAAAGGCTCTTATAAAGTATTCTGATCTGGATGTAAAAAGCATAGTGGAAGAGTCCATGAAGATTGCAGCAGACATCTGTGTCTACACCAATGACAGGATATTTATAGAAGAATTATAAGGCTCATCTCCAAAAAAATTGCTAAGATCAGAAGGATTCAAGGGGTCGAGGATTCGAGTGGTATGCCTATGGGTAGTCTATTCATCTGAAGTGAGGAGGATTGATGTCAATTTTTACACCTAGAGAGATTGTTGCAGAACTGGATAGGTATATAATAGGACAGAAAAACGCAAAGAGGGCAGTAGCTATCGCCTTAAGAAACAGATGGAGAAGGCAGCAGGTCCCGGAAGATCTTAAAGATGAGATTGCCCCCAAAAATATTATTATGATTGGGCCTACAGGGGTCGGTAAAACGGAGATAGCCAGAAGGCTTGCTAAACTTGCCCAGTCGCCTTTCCTGAAGATCGAGGCGTCCAAGTTTACAGAAGTAGGATATGTTGGAAGAGACGTAGAATCTATGATTCGCGATCTTACAGAACTGGCAGTTAATATGGTAAAAAGTGAAGAAGCAGAAAAGGTTCGCAACAAGGCCAAAGAGATTGCAGAGGAGAGGGTTTTAGACCTATTACTACCTCCCCAAAAGGGAATGATAGGTGTTGGCGAAAAATTGACAAACGGGACAGATAATGAAGGCAAAAGCGATCAAACAGATACCAGGGAAAAGCTAAGGGGATTACTGCGAAAAGGGAAGCTGGATAATAGGGTTGTGGATTTGGAAGTAACTCAAAGGAACATCCCTATCATAGAAGTCTTTTCTGCATACGGTATGGAAGAGATGGATATGAACCTTAAGGATGTATTCAGCAACATCTTCCCTGAAAAAACAAAGAAGAGAAAGGTTAAAGTCGCTGATGCATTAAGCATCCTCTTACAAGAAGAAGAGCAAAGGTTAATAGATATGGATAATGTTAGCAAGCTTGCCAAAAAGAGGGTAGAACAATCAGG
>PFIF01000250.1:11408-11968 GCA_002782605.1 Deltaproteobacteria bacterium CG_4_8_14_3_um_filter_43_13
GTCAGGCCATGGCCCTGATGTATCCAGGGAAGGAGTTCAGAGGGATATTTTGCCCATTGTTGAGGGAACAACGGTAACAACCAAGTATGGAATGGTAAAGACCGATCACATACTATTCATTGCCGCGGGGGCATTCCACATTTCAAAACCTTCTGATCTTATTCCAGAGCTTCAGGGAAGATTCCCGATAAGGGTGGAATTAGATTCCCTTGGCAAAGAGGAGTTTATCAGGATTCTGACAGAGCCTCAAAATGCCCTGATAAAACAGTATACTGCCTTACTGAAGACTGAAAATATAGACATGATTTTTAAAGATGATGCCATTGGTGAGATTGCCGAAATCGCCAGCTTAGTTAACGAGAGAACAGAGAATATTGGTGCCAGAAGACTGTACACGATTATGGAAAAACTCCTGGATGATATCTCCTTCGACGCTCCGGATTTAAACGATAAAGACATTGTTATAGATACTGACTATGTTAAAAGAAAATTGTTAGATTTCGTTAAAGATGAAGACCTGAGCAGATATATCCTTTAGGGCTTTCAGTCCGAAGAGAACT
>PFIF01000155.1:0-220 GCA_002782605.1 Deltaproteobacteria bacterium CG_4_8_14_3_um_filter_43_13
TAGACTGAAGACTGTTAGTCCGCCTCTGGCGGATTCAGCCTTCAGCCTAAACATAAGGGACCCATATAATGCGTATATGTGTTATTGACGGACAGGGTGGCGGTATTGGCAGTGCCCTTATCAAGAGATTGAAGGAGGAATTTCAGGAGAGGATTGAAATAATAGCCCTGGGGACCAATTCAATTGCTACCTCCGCTATGATGAGGGCTAAGGCTAACAG
>PFIF01000155.1:375-2756 GCA_002782605.1 Deltaproteobacteria bacterium CG_4_8_14_3_um_filter_43_13
CCTTACCACATTTAGTAGAGTGCCTGGTAACTGAAAAACTTAAGGAGTTGATAAACAATGTGTGAAGCTAATGCATATTTAGAACGAGATGGCAAGGAAGAACTAATCCTGGAAAGTGTAGATATTATAGAGCCTGAAGACGGTAAAGTATTTATCAGGAATATCTTTGGGGAACAGAAAGTGCTGAACAGCAGGATTAAGAAGATCTCCTTAATTGACCACAAGATACTTCTGGAAGAAATAGGTTAACATAAAACCCCTGAAAAGGTATCCTTTTTGCTTCAAGCGTTAATGTTGATTTACCAAAGGCTATATGATTCTTTTGGGCCGCGGGGATGGTGGCCTGGTGATACCCCTTTTGAGGTAATTGTGGGAGCAATACTTACACAAAACACCTCGTGGGAAAATGTTGAAAAGGCCATTACCAGACTTAAAAGGGATAGCCTGCTTCACCCGGAGAGATTGTATTGTATCGAAGAACCAGTGCTGGCCGAAACTATCAGGCCGTCAGGGTACTACAATATAAAAGCCAGAAGATTAAAGAAATTCATGGATTTTTTATTCGGGGAATACGAAGGGAATCTTTCTCTGATGTTCTCTGAGGACATGGAGACCCTGAGAGATAAGATGCTGGGTATTAACGGTATAGGCCCGGAGACAGCCGACAGCATCCTTCTCTATGCAGGATGCAAGCCTGTCTTTGTGGTAGATGCCTATACCAGAAGGGTTTTCTCACGCCATAATTTATTTATATCAGCCAATATCGGCTATCATGAAATCCAGGACCTGTTCATGAAGAACCTGCCGAAGGACGTGGAACTGTACAATGAGTATCATGCCTTAATAGTCCACTTAGGGAAAAACTTCTGTAAGAAAAGACCAAACTGTACTATTTGCCCCATTTCATCCCCTGAGTTTTTCCTTGAAAGCCCCCTATGATTAACAAGTCTTTGCGAGAAACCGGAGGTAGGAGGGGGGGTAGTGTCATTGCGAGCCCCCCAGAGGCGGGCGAAGCAATCCCAGGGCAGAGGGATTGCTATAAAATAGGTGAGCGATGAAAGGCAGGAAAAAGATAGAAGAAATACTCCGGCAGGAAGCTAACCTCTCCAGTCTTATTATGGAGACAAGTCCCGTAGCAGTACAGAGAAACAAGCAACTGTTTAGCCAGTTTATCGAGAATACGCCGGCACCCATCGCAATGTTCGATCGGGATATGAAGTACATCGTGACGAGCCGTCGTTTCCTGACCGATTATAACCTGAAGATACGGGATATCATTGGCCGCTCACATTATGAAGTTTTTCCTGAAATTCCTGAACGGTGGAAAGAAGTGCACCAACGGTGTCTGGCAGGTGCGACGGAAAAAGCCGAGGATGACCCGTTTCCTCGAGCCGATGGGGGGCTGGACTGGGTGCCGTTGGGAGATACAGCCTTGGTACGAAGCGAGTGGCGAGATAGGGGGCATCATCCTCTTCTCCGAGGTAATCACCGAGCGCAAGCAGATGGAGGAAACGCTCCGGGAAAGCGAAGAAAAATTCGCCATTCTCTTTCGCTCCAGCCCCGATCCAATTCTTCTGACCGCTATTTCTGATGGGCGTGTCATTGAAGCCAATGACAGCATTTACCGTATAACCGGCTATATTCCGGAAGAAGTCATCGGCCGAACGAATTTGGAAATAGGCTGGTGGGTTGACCCCGCTGATCATGGGCGGTATATAGAGATGCTGCAAAAACAGGGCAGAGTGGTCGGCATGGAAGCAGCCTTCCGGGCTAAATCAGGGGAGATAAGGATAGGGCAACTATCCGGCGAACTGATTGATATTCAGGGAAGCAAGTACATTCTATCCGTATTCCGTGACATCACCGAGCGCAGGCAGATGGAAGAGGCGCTGAGTGAAAAGGACGGTCTCCTTACCGAATCACAACAGATTGCCCATATCGGCAGTTGGCGCTATGACATGGAAGGCAGGATAACATGGTCGGATGAAACGTATCACATATACGGTGTCTCTCAGGACACATTTATTCCGAATGCCGAGACCTTCATTAATCTTATACATCCTGATGACCGTTCGGCGATGCAGGCGTGGATAAATGCCTGTATGTCAGGAGAAAAGCCTGGCGAACTGGAGTTTCGCACTGTCCTGCCCGATGGCAGCATCCGTTTTATCAGTGGTCGCGGCGATCTGAAGCATAACACAGTGAATAGGCTAATCTATATGGCAGGCACTGCGCAGGACATCACCGAGCGCAGGCAGGCAGATGATGCGTTGCTCAAGAGTGAAACGCTCTATCGCAGTCTGGTGGAACACCTGCCGCAGCTTATCTTTATCAAAGACAGAAACTCGGTCTATATTTCCTGCAACGCGAAATATGCCCAT
>PFIF01000155.1:2790-13491 GCA_002782605.1 Deltaproteobacteria bacterium CG_4_8_14_3_um_filter_43_13
GCAAAGACGATTCTGCATTTTACCCCCGTGAGCTGGCTGAAAAATACCGTGCCGATGACCGGACAGTTATAGACACAGGGACGCTGAAGGACATCGAGGAAAAATACCTGGTTGAGGGCGCAGAACGATGGGTTCATACGATCAAGTTGCCTTACCGTGACGAGCATGGCAATATCATTGGTGTGCTGGGGATATTTGAGGACATCACCGAGCACAAGAAGGTGGAGGTTGCGCTGCTAGAGAGCGAGGAGCGTTATCGGCAACTGCTGGAGGTTGCGCCGGTCGGGATTGCGGTACACAGAAAAGATAAATTGCTGTTCATCAATCGAACTGGTGCCAGGATGCTCGGTGCCAGTTCACTGCAAGAATTGGCTGGCAAGCCGATCAGTGAAATTGTGCATCCAGAGGGATGGGAGGCTGCAAGGGATCGAATCCGGCGGATGTTGGAGGGTGAACAAGGGCTGTATCCGGTGGAGGACAAATACATTCGGCTCGATGGGACGGTTTTCCCTGTAGAGGTAGTCGCTACTTCGCTCACGTACGAAGGTAAACCCGCGATTCAGATCATTGTGCTTGACATCACCGAGCGCAGGCATATGGAGGAAGAACGCAGAGAGAATGTACAGAAGCTAATAAAGGCTATGGAGTCAACTATTGAAGCCATGGCAGTAACAGTTGAAATGCGCGACCCCTATACTGCCGGTCATCAGCGACGGGTAACCATCCTTGCTTCAGCCATAGCCAGAGAGATGTGCCTTTCAGAAGACCAGGTTTATGGAATCAACTTAACAGGGATTGTACACGATATCGGTAAGATTTCTGTACCGGCAGAGATTCTCAGTAAGCCTGGCAGATTAAGCGAGATTGAGCTCAAACTGATTAAGATGCACCCCCGGTTGGTTACGATATACTGAAGGATATACAATTTCCCTGGCCAATTGCCCGGACCATGCTTCAACATCACGAGAGGATGGATGGCTCGGGGTATCCTGCCGGTCTGTCTAAAGAGGCTATCCTGCTGGAAGCACGGATTATGGCTGTAGCTGATGTTGTTGAAGCTATTGCATCACACCGGCCTTACCGTGCGGCTATAGGTCTGGATGGAGCGTTGGAGGAAGTCTCCAGGAACAGCGGTATTCTTTACGATGCGGATGTGGCAGATGCGTGCATAAGGCTCTTTTACGAGAAGGGGTTTAAGCTTGAGTGACAAAACTATCTTATGGTACCATACTGAAATTTTATATGATAAATAGGTTTCGAGGGTTCAAGGGTTTTAATTTCAACGCCTTTTACTTGAATCCTTGACCTCCTGACCCCTTGAATCCTTTTGATAATTTTCATCCTTCGTTGTGCCCGCACCGGGCATGGGGGTTAATGTTTTGAAAGGGTTAAGTTGGACAGCTATTCTTTATTGAGAGCTTTGAAAAAGCACCCCTTTTCGCTTCAGCATACATTTTTTGACCCATCTAAGCTCGCTCCATAGAAAATTCATAAACTCGCCCTTCGGGCTCAAACATCTGAATTTTCTACATTACGCTCGCTAAGGTGGGTTCCCCAAAAAATCTATGCAATTCGCTCTCAGGGATACTTTTTCAAAACATAAATAGAGTTTTAGATGTCCCTTATTATTGTAAAAGGAGGAATAGATTATGTCGGATGGTAAGGAAAATTCAAGGAAAAGCGCCGATCCTGCGGTTCAACAGATGATAAGTAAGGCAAAAGAGATGGGTGTAACAACGGTTTGGGATCGGTATGATGCTATGACGCCACAGTGCGGTTTTGGGGAGACGGGCCTTTGCTGCCGGCATTGTCTGCAAGGGCCGTGTCGAATCAATCCGTTCGGAGATGAGCCCAAGACCGGGATTTGCGGCGCCAGTGCAGATGTTATGGTGGCCCGAGGCATAGACAGGGCTATTGCCGCCGGGACAGCAGCCCATTCCGGACATGCCAGACACCTGGCACATGCAATGCTGAAGATGGCAGAAGGTAAGACGCGGGATTATATGGTCAAGGATGTGGAGAAGCTAAAGGCAGTGGCTGCCCGTTTAGGTATCCCGATTGAAGGACGAAAAGAAAATGACATTGCGCTGGATGTGGCTAAAGCCGCCCTTGCGGATTTCCATGAGAAGGACACCCCTGTCTTATGGGCGGCAACTGTGGTGACTCCGGGACGTGTCAAAGTCCTGACCGACCTGGGTCTGGTACCAAAAGGCATTGATCATGAGGTTTCTGAGATTATGCACCGTACCCTCTACGGTGTGGACGCTGATGCAGTCAACCTGTTGCTGGGTGGACTGCGGTGTGGTGTCGCCGATCTGGCTGGCTGCTACATGGGGACAGATTTAGCCGACATTCTTTTTGGAACCCCTAAGCCTGTTGTAACAGAGGCGAACATGGGGGTAATAATGGCTGATGCGGTGAACATAGCAGTCCATGGTCACAATCCGGTTTTGTCCGATGTGATAGTGTCCGTTGCCAGAGAAATGGAAAAAGAGGCCAAGGCAGCCGGCGCCTCAGGTATCAACCTGGTGGGGGTATGCTGTACGGGCAATGAGGTAATGATGCGTCATGGCATTCCAGCCTGCACCCACTCAGTCAGTCAGGAGATGGCTATCATGACCGGGGCGCCTGGATGCCATGGTAGTTGATTACCAATGTATTATGCCTTCTCTGGTTACTGTGGCTGAATGTATGGGTACTACAATTGTTACTACCATGGATATATGCAAGATCTCAGGCGCCACCCATGTAGACTTTTCAGAAGAGGCGGCATCGGAAAAGGCCAGGGAAGTTATCGGCATTGCCATTAAGAACTTTTCTAAAAGGGCAAAAAGAACTGTTGACATTCCAGACATTAAAACCCCGGTCGTTGCCGGATTTTCAGTAGAAGCCATTGTTGCCGCATTATCCAGGCTTGACGCTAAAGACCCCCTCAAGCCTCTCATTGACAATATAAAGGTCGGCAACATCAGGGGTGTATGTCTCTTTGCCGGGTGCAATAATGTTAAAGTGCCTCAGGATCGGAATTTTACAGTAATTGCGCAAAAATTGCTTAAGGAAAATGTCCTTGTAGTTGCCACAGGTTGTGGAGCCGGTGCGCTTATGCGCCATGGGTTTATGAATCCTGCCAATGTGGACGAATTATGCGGCGATGGGCCTAAAGCCGTCTTGACAGCCATCGGTGAAGCAAATAACCTGGGCGGCCCTCTCCCGCCTGTATTGCATATGGGTTCATGTGTGGATAACTCACGGGCAGTGGCTTTATGTGTTGCCGTAGCCAATTATCTGGGAGTTGATACCGATAAGCTTCCTGTGGTGGCTTCAGCGGCAGAGGCTGTATCTGAAAAGGCCGTCTCCATTGGCGCCTATGCGGTTGCCGCAGGATTACCAACCCACGTGGGTGTAATGCTCCCTGTTCTGGGCAGCCCTCTGGTAACACAGGTGCTGACAGAAAAGGTAAAGGACTTAACAGGCGGCTACTTTATTGTAGATCTTGACCCTGATTCTTCAGCAGACAAGCTTCTCGATGCCATTGATGCCCGTCGGGCCGGTTTAGGACTGGGCTAGATGATGGAGAGAAGAACCGTATATTAAAATAGGGTAACTACTCAGGCACAAAGTGGCAAAGGCACATAGGCACAAAGAACAGGCTAATAGCCTGTGGCCTATAGGCTAAATAGGATAGAAAAATTTGTGCCTTTGGTGCTCTTTGCCTCTATGCCTACCTGAATAGTTACTAAATAGGAGGCTATTATGTCTCAGCCAAAAGAGATATTTGTCCGATTGGATCGTTGTGTAGGATGTCATACATGCAAAATTGCCTGTTCAGTAGAACACTCAAGGAGCAAAAACCTGTTTCAAGCCATTTCAGAACAGCCGGCTCCTAAAAACCGTGTCTATGTGGAATGGGCGCCCCCGGATCGTAAGGTTCCGATATTATGTCGCCACTGCGAGGATGCCCCATGTATGCACGCCTGTATCAGTGGCGCTATCAGTCGTACCGAAGAAGGGGTTGTCATAACCAACAGTGATAAGTGTATAGGGTGCTGGACGTGTGTAATGGTTTGTCCCTATGGTGTTATTGGACGACATATGGAGACCCGCAAGGCGTATCGTTGTGACCGATGTCCGGACCTTCAGGTTCCGGCCTGCGTGGATGCCTGTCCTACCCAGGCTCTGGTTTATCGGACCGTTGCGGCATTCTCCGGTGATGTCCGTCAGGATGCGGCCAGAGAGATGATCTCTGGAAAAGGGAGTTAATAATGGCGGTAAAACAGATGCAGTATATTATCATTGGGGCAAGTGCAGCGGGGATGGCCGCGGCAGAGGCAATCCGAAGACTGGATTCAGAGGGCTCTGTCACAGTCCTGTCGGATGAACAGGATATGCCGTATTTCCGGCCTATGCTCCCCTTTATAGTTAGCGGTAAAAAGAAGTTCCCGGAGATGATGCTTATAGGTCAGGGTCCCTACCGGGGCGCCAATATTGATGTCCGCATTAATTCCAGGGTGGAGGCAGTCAATACAGCCGATCAAAAGGTTTCTATTAAGAGTGGTGAGGAACTACCATACGATAAACTACTCATTGCTACCGGCAGTGTTCCTAATATCCCGTCTGACATCGCTGGGGTGGAAGCCGAAGGTGTCTTTGTATTAAGGACCATTGCCGATGCTTGTGCTATGGCTCATAGAGCAGAGACTGCCAGACATGCTGTGATGCTGGGAGGAGGATTGCTGAATCTCAAGGCAGCCTTTGCCTTGCTTGAACGAGGCATGGATGTTACATTAATCGTGAAATCTCCTGAGGTCCTCTCAAAGTTGATGGAGCCTGACGATACGGTATTGATTCGTAATGCCTTAAATAAAGCAGGCCTAAAATTGGTGACTGGATCGAGCGTTACCCGGATCTTATCCGATTCCAGCGGGGTCATTGGAGTACTGCTGGACAGTGGCAGGGAAATCCCCTGTCAAATGGTTTGTATCGGCAAGGGAATCCGTGCCAATGTAGAATTTCTTGATAAAAGCGGTATCCTCGTAAACCAGGGCGTGGTAGTTGACAAATTCACCCGCTCCAATATTCAGAATGTCTTTGCAGCCGGGGATGTGGCCGTGACATTAGATCCGATTGCAGGAGAAAGGATTGTAACCGGACTCTGGACTAATGCAGCGGAGATGGGTAGCTGTGCCGGACGGAATATGGCGGGCCAGCCAGGTATTTATTCAGGAACCTTTGGCATTTTAAATGCAGCCCAGGTGGCTGATGAACCATTCGTGTCTATGGGTATCGTTCATACGAAGGGTACCGCTTACGAGATACACATTACAGCCACTCCAGAGACCTATCGTAAACTGGTTTTTACCCCGGATGGAACCAGGCTTGTTGGTGCCCTCTTTATCGGGGACATCTCGAAGGCAGGATTATACCGTTACATAATCCGTGAAATGATGCCTATAAAAGATATAAAGTCAGAGATAGTAAACCATCGCCTTCATTATGGTCACTTTTTAAGGTAATACCCTCTGTGCCGATATAAGTGAGCCCCCCCCCATCCCCCCTTTAAAAAAGGGGGACAAAGGGGGATTTGGTGTGGAGAAATTTAAGTAACTCCCCCTCGCCCCCTCTTAAGCTAAGAGGGGGTTGGGGGGGCGTTAAGAGTGGATGGTGGAGTTATTGAAAAGGAGTTACTTGTATGACAAGAAAATGGCAATTTGTTGTTGCAGTTATTATGTGGATTGCGATAATCTTTCCTGTACACGCCTCTGAAAAACCCGTCTGGGTTGAATCGGAAGGTATGGCAATTATGGGAGAGATAGAAACCCAGAAAGAGGTTAAAGAACGGGCAAAGGTAGATGCTCAGAACAAGGCAGTTGAAAAGGCAGTTGGCGTATTTATAAGGTCTCATACACTCGTCTCAAATAGCCAGCTTGCCGAGGATTTAATATATGCAGCAGTGAGGGGAAAGGTTGAAAAGGTTAATATTATTAAAGAGGGATGGGATGAGAAGGACAGAAACCTTTACAGAGTGAAACTAAAAGCCCTTGTCAAACCTGTCTATCCTGAAAAAGGCGAAGGCATCTCATTGAAGATTTCGCTCTCAAAGGCAGATTTAAAGGAAGGTGATGAGGTAAAGATATTTTATCAGGCTAATCGCGACTGCTATGTTTATATCTTCTCCGTGGCTGTTGATGGCTCGGTAACACTCCTTATGCCAAACTCGGTGAATCCAGACAATACCGTAACTGCCGGTCAGGTATATGAATTTCCCCTGAAGGGAAGCAAAATCAAGCTTCAGGCAAGGTTCCTCACAGAATATAAATATCCTGTTGCTGAGGAGAGGATAAAGGTAATAGCTACACGGCAAAAAGAGGATATAATACCTCTTGGTTTTCAGGAGGGTTTATTCAGGGTCTTTGATGCGAAATCCACCGGGATGATAAGCGACCTGGTAAAGAGGCTTAACCAGTTGGAACCGTCTGATTGGACAGAGGCAACAGCCGTCTACACATTGAGGCGATGATTTCGATACCTATCCCAATCACTACTCTCCTCTTTGAAACGCCGAATAATCTGCCAGTTTGGACAGGGCTCTCAGTGCCCTTTTGGGCGAAGAAAAGACTGCCACTTTTCCATGTTTCTTTATCTTGTCTTCTATTTCTCTTGCTGTGATCTTATACAACCAGCCTTCATACGGTGCCCAGGCAATCGGCTTATCCTTAAACTTATTAGCGACCTCTAAAACAATCTCTGAAAATGGAGGAGATATAGATTCAAACCAGGCCCCAACGATCAGCAAAACAGCATCAATTCGCTTATCAGTTAAAACTGCCTCTATGGTTGTTCTAAGAACCTCTCCGAAGGGTCGTCTTGAAATCCCCATGGCTGGCCAAATATCTACAGGGTTATTTATGGTATGCCACTCAGGTGAGATGCTAATGATCTTTTCTCTTGTTTCCGGGGATAGCTCGGGTATGTTTAACTGGTATTCTTCGCAAGCATCCATAGCCATAAGCCCAATTCCACCACTAAGCGAGATTATTGCTATAGACCTGCCTTTCATCAGGGGTAGATGAGAGAATGCCTTTATTAAATCGCCGATCTCATCAAAATCACCTATCCTGATTATACCGCATTGCTTAAGAACCCCTTCCCATATCTCGTTTTTGCCTATCATTGAGCCTGTGTGAGACTGTGCCACCTTTGCCGAACGTGGAGAGACCCCTGTCTTTAAAGCCAATATCGGCTTTTTCTTTGCTACACGTCTTGCTACCTCTATAAATCTTCTGCCATTCTTTATACCTTCGATGTGGAGAAATATGATCTTCGTGTCTTGATCGTACTCAAAATACTCCAGACAATCAGCAAAATCCAGGTCGCAGGCATTGCCCAAATCAATCCCTTTGCCCAATAGATTCAAGTCTGGAAAGCTGCCAGAAAACATACCGGTTTGACTGATAACTCCTATGGGAAGCCTTTTAATTTCAGATTGTTTAGCAAAAGATGTACTAAAGTCTACAAATGGATTGGATACTCCTATAGTATTTGGGCCTATTATCCTGGTCTCAGTGTTTCTGATCATTCTTATTATATTTTCCTGAAGCTGCTTACCTTCCTCATCACTGGCATCAGCAAAACCCTGACCTACAATTATTATGGCTTTTATCCCTTTCTTTATACATTCCTCAATAATGCCAGGTGACTGAGATCTTGGAGTTGATACCACTGCAAGATCAACGTCTGCATCAATTTTTTTGATACTTGAATAGGTTTTTCTGCCTAAGATGGTACTAGTGTTAGGATTTATCGGATATACATTACCCCGGTATCCAAGATCGAGTATATTTTCCAGAATATTAAAAGAGTGCATTCCTGTACGGGAGGATACACCAACCAATGCCACACTTCTGGGTTCCATAAACAGTTTTATTTGTTCAACGGTATTCATTTTTATTTCCTCTACTTTGTTTTTCCCTGTCTTCCCAGGATTGTATTGCAAATATACCATTAAATATCCTCCATTGCAACACTAAAGGTATCATATCTGCAATTCAGACACTGGACTTCAGACTTTAGAGACCAGACTTTTCTATATAGGAAATTAACCTTTGGAGAATTCTCAAACCTTCTTGAGCTTTTGCCCATAATCCTTCATATCTATTGGTGTCTAAGTATTCCAATTCCTTCCCTTCCCCCCTAAGTCTAATGTCTGATGTCTATGGTCTAGTGGCTGAATTACAGTCATACGGTGATTTATTATAGTGGCTTTGCTATTTTTGTGATATATAGGAGATACAATCGTAAAAAAAGGACATTAGGAAAGGGATAATGTCTTGACTGGGAGGTTAAAATGGGAGAAAAAGGACAAATGGCACTGGTTACAGGGGCAAGCAGTGGGATAGGAAGGGAGACAGCTATAAGGCTTGCAGAAAAGGGTTTTAAGGTTATTGCAGCAGCAAGGCGGAGAGAGCGTCTTGCTGAACTCGCAGATCAGGCTCAGGGTATTACTCCACAACAGGTAGACCTGTCAGATCCCGAGGACGTTGAAAGATTCTGCCGTGAGATTTCAAATCTGCAGGAGTCTGTCTCAGTTCTCATTAACAATGCCGGATACAGTATACGGGGAGCGCTGGAGGATGTTTCCATGGAGGCTGTCAGACGTGTTTTTGAGGTTAATCTCTTCGCCATGATCAGGGTTACCCAGGCGTGTTTGCCGGGCATGCGCCGGCTAAGAAGAGGGACAATTGTTAATCTCAGTTCCATAGCCGGGAAATTCACCTTTCCCCTGGGCGGGGTTTATGCCTCTACAAAGCATGCTGTGGAGGCCATTACTGATGCACTGCGTATGGAGAGGTACGTCCTTTTGGAATAAGAGTAGTTGCAATTCGACCTGGTGCAATAGCCACGGAATTTAATGAGGTGGCCAATCAAATGACCGGTGACCTTCTCTCCAGAACCGCCGCTGATTATAAGCCGGTTTACCAGGCTTCCGGCGCCAGTTTGGGGAAGGTATTTGCCGGCATTTCTATTCCAGGGCCGGGTTTGATTGCAGACATAATCTTGAAAGCTGTTCTCTCTGACGCTCCGAAAGCGGTATATTCCGGAGGCCCCATGGTAGAGGAGTTTCTGGGACAACGTACCAAGCTTGACGATGACGAATTTGACCGTTTTATGGCAGAAAAGACTGGGCTGATGGGCCTGAAAGTATAAATTAATGGTTCATCTCCCAAAGAGTTGGTCGATGAAAAGGATTCAAGGGGTCAAGGATTCAAGTGGTTAAGTTCCGTTCACTTGAACCCCAGTACCCTCGAATCGTCAAATCCTTGAATCCTCGAATCCTGTGCCACTTTCTCCCAACTAATTGGGAGAAGAACCAAATTAATAAAACCTCTTATGCAAAAATTATATAGTTTTTTTAGTAGTATATTAGGTTTCTTGAATAAAATATTTCTCACTATCAGGAGAGAGCACCTGTTTAGGGTGATGGGGTTAACCTTTTTGGTTTTGTCTCTCTGCTCTCTCAGTATGTATTTCTTTGAACGTGATGCAATGCAGGCTTCTATCAGAACCATGGGGGATGCATTTTGGTGGGCAGTAGTTACGGTTACAACAGTAGGATATGGAGACAAAGTGCCCAGCACATTGGCTGGAAAACTGGTTGGTCTGGTACTAATGTTTTCAGGGATTGGATTGCTTTCCATTGTAACCGCCACCATAGCCTCGTTATTTGTTCAGCAAAAGATCAAGGAGGGAAGAGGGTTGGAAACAATTAAAGATAAGGATCACATCGTCATCTGCGGCTGGAATTCAAATGCTGAAAAGGCAATTAAAGTGTTTACACTGGATGACCATACAAAGAAGAACACCATTGTAATCGTAAACGAACTCTCTATGGATGAGATAGATTTCCTGAGGTCTAAGTATGAAAAATACGATTTTAAGTTTATTAGAGGCAATTTTATTCATGAAGACGTATTGAATCGGGCCAACATAAAAAAGGCTAAGTATGCCATAGTCCTTGCCGATACGTCCGGAGATCACGCTTTACAGAAGGCTGATGAACGAACAGCTCTGGGGACTCTCGCTATAAAGACAATAGCCCCAAATGTCAGAACCTGTGCAGAGCTATTAAGCATAGAGAACAAACAGCATTTAAAGAGGGCAAATGTAGATGAAATAATCGTGAGGGACGAACATATAGGAGAACTATTGGCCAGCGCTACAGTACACCCCGGGTTATCTAAGGTGGTTTCCAGCCTGTTATCATATGATGAGGAGCATAGACTGGAGAAAATTGAAATACCAGATAGGTTTATTGGAAAGAAATATGTAGAGTTGGTGCAATTTTTGAGAGAGAAGCACAATTCAGTTCTTATTGGCATATTAACCGAAAGGAAGGGGTTGCAGTTAGAGGACATTTTGTCTGACGATGTCTCGGCTATCAACATGTTTATAAAGAAAAAATTTGAAGAGTCTGATAAGGACTATTTCTCTGATAAAGAAGAGATTGGGGTTAATATAAACCCAGAGGATGATTACATTATAACAAAAAACGACTTTGCTATCATTATTGGCGGCAAAAGATTTAAAAAAGGGAAACGTTCAGCGGTCAACATCTGATGGCTGAACGCTTACAGGAGGTAACTGCTCAGGTTCAAAGGCACAGAGCACCAAAGGCACAAAGTATAGTTCAGTTACCAGTTATCA
>PFIF01000155.1:13565-19626 GCA_002782605.1 Deltaproteobacteria bacterium CG_4_8_14_3_um_filter_43_13
TTGCTGACTTAACTACAGAAGAGATTGAGAAAATTATAACAATAATGAAGGAGATTAATGTCCCTGATGGGTCAATAATCATCCAGGAGGGGGATGTGGGCGATAGTATGTACATCATAATGGATGGGTCAGTTGAGGTGTCCAAGACATTGACTATGAAAATCGACGGGCAAGGTTTTGAAGAAAAAGAAAAGATACTGACACGATTGAGTGCCAGTGACCACGTAATATTTGGTGAAGTGGGGCTACTGGAAGAGAACGTCCGAACTGCCTCTGTTACTGCAATTAGTACTTGTACCCTTCGCGAAATAAAAAAGGAAGATTTTCAAAAACTGGCAGATAAAGACCCAAGAATGGGTTTTAAGATCGTGAAGAATATTGCCCGATTGGTTTGCACCCGACTGAGAAAGGCAGATGAAGATACCATAAAGTTAACTACAGCTTTGAGTATAGCGTTAAGTAGGTGAATAATTATATTTTTGTTGTCAGTTTTCCCCTTGACAAATCATCAAAAATTATTTAGATTAGCAAACTTACATTGTAACCGTTCACGGTTGACAGTTATCGGTTCACGGTTGAAAAAAACAGAGGATAGAGGAGAATTGCTTCAATCGTTGCATAATAACAGCGGGCTTAAGCCTGTTGTTGTAATTACTGTGAACCGACAACTGTGAACGGTTACCTTACATTAAACTGTGAATTAAATTTTCTCTTTAAAAGGAGAGCTTGTGCTTGAGAGTTTAACAGAAAAGTTAAATGCAGTATTCAAAAAACTCAGGGGCCATGGCAAGCTTACTGAGGAGAACATCAGGGATGTTCTGAGGGAGATTCGCCTGGTCCTCTTAGAGGCAGATGTTAATTTTAAGGTTGTCAAGGACTTCATTGAAGCCATTAGGGTTAATGCCTTAGGGCAAGAAGTTCTGACCAGTTTCACTCCTGCTCAGCAGGTAATAAAGATCGTTAATGAAGAGCTTACCAATCTTTTAGGCGGGGAGAATTCTCAACTGAACCTGTCGGGAAAGCCTCCGGTATCTATAATGTTTGTCGGGTTGCAGGGGTCTGGTAAGACAACAACAGTTGGTAAGGTAGCCAGATTCTTGAAAGAGAAGAAACGTGACACTTATCTTGTTCCGGCTGATGTTTACCGTCCGGCAGCAATAGACCAGTTGCAGAAACTAGGACAGGATCTAGAGATTGATGTGTATAATCCCGGACAGGGGGAAGACCCGTTAACTATCTGCACGAATGCCTTAAGGTCTGCAAGTATTAATGGGCATGATGTTGTCCTTATTGATACTGCCGGAAGGCTGCACATAGATGAAGAATTGATGCAAGAACTCCAGAGGATAAAGAAACGGGTTTTACCCAAAGAGATTCTACTGGTGGCCGATGCTATGACTGGTCAAGATGCGGTTAACGTAGCCAGTAAATTCAATGAATTAATCGGTATTGACGGAGTTATCCTTACCAAGATGGATGGTGATGCAAGAGGTGGAGCTGCCTTGTCTATCAAAGCAGTTACCAACAAACCTATCAAGTTTGTGGGTACTGGGGAGCGGCTCGATGCCTTAGAGGTCTTTTATCCCGACAGGATGGCTTCTCGTATTTTGGGGATGGGAGATGTTTTATCCCTTATCGAGAAAGCCCAAGCGACTTTTGATGATAAGAAGGCAATTGAACTCGAAAAGAAGATAAGAAAGAATGCCTTTACTTTAGGAGACTTTAAAGAACAGATTCAACAGATAAAAAGGATGGGTTCATTGGATCAAATCTTGGGGACGATCCCAGGAGTTAATAAGGTTAAGGGTATTAAAGGATTACAACCTGATGAAGGGGAATTGGTGAAGATAGAAGCTATTATAAATTCGATGACCAAAAAGGAAAGATTAAATCATACCATATTAAATGGAAGTCGTCGCAAGAGAATCGCTAAGGGCAGTGGCACCAGTGTTCAGGATGTAAATAAATTGATTAAGAATTACGTTCAAACACGTAATATGATTAAGAAACTTAACACAAGTGGAATGAAGGGGTTTAAAAGGGGAATGTTACCCTTTTAGATGCCATAAGGGCTAAGTTTTTAGGAGGTAAAAATATGCCTGTGAAGATAAGACTGGCAAGGATGGGCGCTAAGAAATGGCCTTTTTATCGAATAGTAATTGCTGACTCAGCTTCGCCAAGGGACAGCAATTATGTCGAAGTTGTTGGTACTTATAATCCTCATCCGGATCCTGCCGAAGTTAAACTTGAGGAAGAAAGGATAAAGGAATGGATTCAAAGAGGTGCTCAACCGACACAGACGGTCAAAAGCATTTTAAAGAAAAGGGGTATACTTACTGATTGATTTAAGTCTCTATTTGCTCAATGATCAGGCTACCGGCAAGAAGGCTCCCTTTAAAAATTTGAAAGGTGGAGGTTACTAAAGATGAAAAGTTTGATTGAATACATTGCTAAATCGTTGGTGGACAGCCCTGATGAAGTGGTGGTTTCAGAAGTCCAAGGAGAAAGAACCTCAGTTATAGAGTTGAAGGTGGCAAAAGAAGACTTAGGGAAAGTCATCGGGAAACAGGGAAGAACCGCCAGGGCCATGAGAACCATCCTATCTGCTGCCTCAACAAAGATTAGGAAGAGGTCCGTGTTGGAGATCATTGAGTGACTTTTTCTTCGCTATGGAAGATGGGCTGTTAGTTATAGGAAAGATCGTCAGTACCCATGGAATTAAAGGCAAGTTACGGGTGAATTCCTATGCCGAATCTCCAGCGATCTTCACCTCACAGAAGTTTTTTTATGTAAAAGATGAAAAGGGAAACTTTAAAAGGTACGAAATTACTAACGTTGAACCTCATAAAAACGTTATCCTCGTAGAACTTGATGGTATATCTTCAATTGATGAAGCGGAAAAACTCATAGGAACCTCTATCTTTATTGAGAAAAGCAAGCTTCTCCCCCTTTCTGAAGATGAGTATTATTGGTTTGAAATCATTGGTTTAAAGGTATTTACTGACGAAGGCGCCTTTCTGGGAAAGGTAGAAAGAATCCTTCAGACCGGAAGCAATGACGTCTATGTCATTCGCAATAAGAAGAAGGAATGCCTGATCCCGGCAATCGCTGATGTGGTCACTAATATAGATGTTATAAAAAAGACAATGATTATCCATCCGTTAGAAGGGCTCTTTGAAGATGGTGAGATTTGACATCCTTACCTTATTCCCAAATATGTTTTCTTCGCCGCTAAATGAAAGCGTGTTAAAACGGGCACAAGAAGAAAAATTGATTGAGATAAAGGTTCATGATATCCGTGATTTTACATCAGACAAACACCATACTGCTGATGACTATCCTTATGGTGGCGGGCGGGGAATGGTGATGAAACCAGAGCCTATTATTATGGCCATTGAAAAGGTGAGGCCTCGCATTGGAGAATCAAGGGTTATCCTGTTAACTCCTCAGGGAAAGAGGTTTGATCAAAAATGCGCTGTAGGGTTGTCCAAGCTCTCATGCCTGATAATTATTTGTGGTAAGTATGAGGGGATAGACGAGAGAGTGAGAGAGTATGTTGACGAGGAGATCTCAATCGGTGACTATGTTCTTTCCGGTGGAGAGCTGGCAGCCATGGTATTGCTCGATGCCGTTGCAAGATTAATTCCCGGAGTTCTGGGAAATCCAAAATCAGCAGAGGACGAGTCCTTTTTCAACTGGTTATTAGAATATCCCCAGTATACTCGCCCAAGGAAATACAAGGGGTTAGATGTCCCAGAGGTACTCCTTTCTGGTAATCATCAGGAAATCAGCAAATGGAGGCACGTTCAGTCCCTTAGAAGGACACTTGAAAGAAGGCCGGATTTATTGGAAGAGGCCGAACTGTCTGATGAAGATTTAAGAATACTGTCGGAGATAAAAGAAGAATTGACGGCTTCGTAAAAAGTCCATCTGCGGCGTTGCGCTGCATCCTCAGTCATTGCAGCGTACAGGTAAGTACGCTTCATTCCCTTGGATTTGCGCGCCTTGCATCTGGAGCTTTTTACTGTGCCGTCCGATTTTTGACTTTTTACGATTTCATCAAGAATTGGATCCAGTTAAGAGGTGGTAAGTATAACAAAAAGGGTAAATCTCTATTTAGCCTTGCTGCACTATCCTGTTTATGACAAAAACAGAAGGGTTGTCTCTACTGCGTTGACCAATCTGGATATTCATGATATTGCAAGGGCGGCTGCTACTTTTGGGATAGCCAGATACTATTTGGTAACCCCATTCACAAAACAGCGGATACTGGCAAAAAGGATTCTTTCTCATTGGCTGACAGGTCCTGGTGCTGATTATAATCCTAAGAGAAAGGAAGCCCTGGAATTGGTTGCAATAGCTGATTCATTGGATGATGTCTGTGAAGATATCTACAGCCATCGAGGGGTTAAGCCAAAAACGATAATTGCTGATGCCAAACCTTTAGAAAGAAGTATCGATTATTTAAATCTAAAGAAACTGATTGAGGAAGATTCTCAGCCATATCTTTTATTATTGGGAACCGGGTGGGGAGTAACTGAAGACGTTATCAGGGATTCAGACTATGTCCTGGCTCCTATTCGAGGCAATACTGACTACTATCATTTATCGGTCAGATCGGCAGCGGCTATAATTCTGGACAGACTTTTAGGAATGAGATAAAAAATCGTGAGTCGTGAACCGCAAGTCGTGAATCGTGAATGGGAAGTCGGAAATCGAATAAAAGGGAGAGCAATTATGAATGGTACTATAGACCTTATTGAGAAAGAACACATAAACCTTGAAATACCAGACTTTCAACCTGGAGATACTATTAAGGTCCATTCTAAGATTATAGAAGGAGATAAGCAAAGGATACAGGTCTTTGAAGGTGTTGTGATCGGCAGAAAGGGAGGAGGAAGCAGAGAAACTTTCACTGTGAGAAAGATCTCTTACGGTGTTGGGGTAGAAAGAATTTTCCCCCTCCATTCGCCTAGAATTGCCAAGATAGAGGTTGTTCGCAAAGGACTTGTCAGAAGGGCTAAGCTCTACTATCTTAGAGAACTGAAGGGTAAGGCTGCTCGTATCAAGGAGCGGAGAGTTTGGTAATGATATCTCCCTCCCATGTTCATCCAGAGAGAGGGGTCTACGCAAGGGGATACCGGTTCGTAGCTGGAGTCGATGAGGCAGGAAGAGGGCCTCTGGCAGGCCCTGTAGTTGCTGCTGCTGTTATCCTTCCTGAGAACCATACTATCCAGGGTATTGCAGATTCTAAGAAGCTATCCGCTCATAGAAGAGAAATACTATTCAGTGAAATCTATAGACAGGCTGAAGCAGTAGGTGTTGGTATTGTAGATCAAAGAGAGATTGAAAGAATCAATATCCTTCAGGCCAGCCTTAAAGCAATGCAATCAGCCGTAGCTGCCTTAAATTCTCAAGTCGACTATATCCTGGTCGATGGTATACATTCTATCCCAACCCAAATCCCTCAATCAGCCATCAAAAAAGGCGATACCATTAGTCCTTCCATTGCTGCTGCGTCCATCATTGCCAAGGTTACTCGAGACAGAATCATGGTTGAATACCACAGCATATATCCCCAGTACAATTTTGCCAGGAATAAAGGATACGGCACAGAAGAGCATATGCAGGCGATTAAAAGATCCGGGTGCTGTGAAATCCACAGAAAAACCTTTAGAGGAGTAAAAGAGTATTTAAGTGTGAATCGTAAATCGGAAGTCGTGAATCGTGAATGGGGAGACGATGACTGAAAAAAGGATCTCCCTGGGTAAAAGAGGAGAGGAAATCGCGGTTTCATATTTGAAGGGGTTAAAATATAAGATTGTTGAGAGAAACTATACATGTAAGTTTGGAGAGGTGGATATTATAGCAAAAGACAAAAAGACTTTCACGTTTATCGAAGTGAAGACCAGGTCATCCCTGGAGTATGGTCATCCCTACCAGATGGTAAATAAGAAAAAACAGCACCAAATCTCTAAGGTGGCTTTGAATTATATAAACAAAAACAACCTGCAGAATTTGGATGCCCGTTTCGATGTGGTTGCAGTTCACATCTCTGAAG
>PFIF01000155.1:19709-21883 GCA_002782605.1 Deltaproteobacteria bacterium CG_4_8_14_3_um_filter_43_13
GTAAGTCGTGAATCGTAAGTCGTGAATCGTGAGTCGTGAGTTTACACTAGTTATAAAGGTATCGTAGATTGTTTCAGAGCCTTAATTAAACCAGAAATCATTTTTCCAATACGATCCATCTTTAGTTCAAGATTTTCGAAGTCATTTGATTTTATATAACCTAATTTGAATGCTATTTCCAATTGTGTATCCAACTCGCTTAATGACCCCTGTGCTATATAAAGAAAATTAGCGAATTCTTTCTTTGTGTTTCTCGCCGCTCCTTCGGCAATATTACTCGGAATACCAACAACAGCTCTTCTCAATTGATCCGTAAGGTTATATTTTTCCTCCATTGGAAAAGTTTTTATAACTCCGTAAACATCAAGCACCAACTCTATTGCCAATTTCCAAACATCCAACTTCTTATGTGGCTTTTCCATATCTACTTCCCACTCACGACTTACGATTTACGACTCACGACTCACGATTTACGACTCACGATTTACGATCTTATCTATAATACTGCTGCTGGACGCCCCTTTTATTTCAGGTATGCGGACGACCTTCCCGCCAATAGATTCAACGACCTCTCTGCCTATTATGGCATCTTCACTCCAGTCTCCGCCTTTGACAAGGACATCGGGTTTCAGAAGAGAGATTATATTTAACGGATCAGGCTCATGGAATATTACAACGAAATCCACACATTGCAAGGCAGATAAAACCTCTGCCCGTTCTTCTTCAGGGATAATTGGTCTTTTGTTCCCCTTTATAGTCATCACAGACTGGTCGCTGTTTACAGCCACTATCAAAATATCCCCGAGTTTTTTAGCCTCTTCAAGGTATCTGGTGTGGCCTACATGAATCAAATCAAAACATCCATTGGTAAAGACGACCCTTTTACCCTCTTTTTTTAGCCTCTCAACGACTTTCTTCAGGTCTTTTCTGTCTTCAATCTTGTTTTTCAACCAACTAATCTCCTAACAGTCCTTCAGATAGTATATCATACCGGGTATTATGGCATATTAACCCTCATATTTCAACAGGGGTCTTTATCTCTCACAGAGTTCACAGAGAGGCAGAGTTACTTAAAAATCATCTCTGATACCTCTATGACTCAAGCGAGCAAAGGGAGCGGGCGAGAGGTATTTTAGTTCATTATAAAACTTGACAATTTCCAATACACGGTATATACCTTAGCATCTATCCTTTTCAAGGAGGTTTACCATGCAAACCGCTAAAATCTTTATAAACGGCAGAAGCCAAGCCGTAAGATTACCTAAGGAATTCCGGTTCTCTGGAGAAGATGTATTTATTAAAAAAATCGGTAATATGGTCATACTTTATCCAAAAAATGATCCTTGGGCGCCATTGGTAAACAGCCTTGGCCAGTTCACCGATGACTTTATGGAAACCAGAGAGCAACCTGATCAGGATTCGCGAGAAAATCTATGATGGAATACATGCTCGATACAAACACGTGCATTTATATTATCAAACGAAAACCAGTAGATATAATCGACCGCTTTAGAAAAATCCAGATTTCGCAAGTCAGCATCTCGTCAATAAGGCTGAGTGAACTTGGTTAGGCATCCTCTGCTGAGTATTTCCAAGGGTTCTCAGTTCGATCTCGTTCAATATTTTGCTCGTAGTCGGAGTACATTTTATTAATCAGATCCTTCAAGATCGGTGTGCCAATAAAGGCATCACTGTGGATACTTTCCTTCTCTATTCTCTCTTCTTCTATCCGTTTTCTGTAACCTTCATGGTCAAATGGTCCCCATTTTTCTTCCAGCTCCTTTTTTACGTGTTCCCAGGGAACTCCTATCTTATTGCTGGCTTCGAACTCTTCGAGCCTTTCATCAAGTACAGATCCGATGGGATCTTCTTTTCTATCGTATCCCTGCTCAGGAATGTTATCGTAGTCCAGGATTGGTTGGCCGAATGCCTCTGCCATCATTATCCATGAATGCCGTAGCTCTTCTATATTCTCTCCAAAGGGCTCCACTGGATCTTGGGTGATGGCTCCGACATGTCCGTTCTTGTCGTAGTATGCCTCATGTATGGCATAGGTGTAATCTACTCTTTCTCTCTGATCTCTGGGATCAATGTACACATTCCTTTTCCGTACAACTCGATAGTTCCACATGGTTCACCTTGTGCTGATGAAAAGGGTTCGGCAACAATTACTA
>PFIF01000273.1:0-10759 GCA_002782605.1 Deltaproteobacteria bacterium CG_4_8_14_3_um_filter_43_13
TAATAGAGACCTTTTTTTGAATACCCTGAACTGGATGGCTGAGGAGGAAGGATTAATATCAATACGGCCCAAGGATACCGATTATAACCCCGTGATCCTTTCAAGAGCCATGGGGAAGGTCATCTTTTTTGTACCTGTAGTTATCATACCGGCCATGATTTTACTCGCTGGAATTGTGGTGTTAAGCGTGAAGAGGTGGAAGAAGTGAACCTGAAAAAACTGGGGATCCTGGCGGTTATATTAATACTCCTCGGAATGTATTTTTACTTTTACGAGGTGCCGATAGAGCGAGAGAAAAAAGAGGCAAAGGAGAAGACCAAAAAGGTCATTGTCTTTAAACCGGAGGACGTGGAGGAGCTCAGGTTAAAGATTGAAGGCAAAATCATACTATTTAGTAAAAATAAAGACCAATGGATGATAAAAGAACCCATTGTTGCAAAAGGTGAGGATGAAGCAATAGGAAAGGCTCTGAACAGTCTGGCAAAAGCAGAGATAGAACGAACCGTTAATGAAAACCCTGCCAGTCTGGTGGATTATGGCCTGGATAAACCCTCCATAGAAATAACGATAAAAGAGAAGAATAAGCCCCCATTGGAGACAATCCTTTTGGGCAACAAAAACCCAACAGATTACTATGTTTACATGAAGAGAGAAAAGTCAAAAGCAGTCATGCT
Organism: Deltaproteobacteria bacterium CG_4_8_14_3_um_filter_43_13; assembly: GCA_002782605.1. Taxonomy (GTDB): domain Bacteria; phylum Desulfobacterota; class UBA8473; order UBA8473; family UBA8473; genus UBA8473. Next base: position 675 of record PFIF01000273.1, read on the forward strand.
GACATCTTCTGGGTTGAAAGAGCAATTGAATCAAGAGACATACTATTATAGAGATAAGACAGTAATTGACCTCAAAGTAGAAGATATAAAAAACCTTCGTCTCAAATATGAAGATAAAAAAGCAGACTTAAAGCTTGATGACAAAAAGGATTGGCAAATCGTCAAGCCCATAAAAGCAAAGGCTGATGGAGGAAGTATTAGAAGGCTATTATATAGCCTAAAAAATTCTAGAATCAAGGAATTCATAGAGGAAACCCCAAAGAATTTGAAGAGATATGGTCTTGCCTCTCCGAAAATGGTGATTATCTTTTTTACAGATAAAAATCACCCTGCAAAATCACTTTTGATAGGAGAAAGAGTTAAAGGGGAGAGCGACTTCTATGCTAAGTGGGAAGATGCCAAAAATGTCTTTTTGCTTCCGGAGAATTCCCTTAAGGATTACCCCAAAACTGAATTCGATCTCAGGGATAAAACAGTATTGGATTTTGAAAAGGAAAAAATCTTTAGAGTCGAGCTTAAATATCCTCGTGAACAAATAGTATTAGTAAATGACGACAAAAATCAATGGAATATAACAAAGCCCATAAGAGCAAAAGCAGATGAATTTGAGGTCAGCGATTTACTCTGGGCACTGCTGGATATGAGAACAAAAGGGTTTATAAATGATAGTCCAAAAGCATATCAAACCTATGGCTTAAACAAGCCTATCATAGAAATCAACCTTTGGGATAAGGGTGAGAAAAAACCCTTTCAGCTTGTTATAGCTAGAAAAGGGGAAGGAGGGAAAAATCTCTTTGCCAAGACAAACATAACAGAAACCATTTACCAATTGCCTCCTGATGTTCTTAGGGTTCTTACCAAGACCCCTTTCAGCCTTAGGGACAAGACCCTTCTCACATTTAATAATGAGGATGTAGAAAAGATTCAATTAAACTCCCCTGATAAGACCTTTATTCTGAAGTTGGGGAAAGGGGACTGGAAGGCAATAAAACCAGTAAAAACCACACTCGATAAGGCTAAGGCTATCTCCTTTCTATGGGACATCAAACTTCTTAAATTTAAAGAGATAATCTCTGAGGGTATGAAAGAAGACCCTTCAATTTATGGTTTTAATAAACCAAAAACAGAGATAACCCTATGGGACAATAAAGAAAATAAGATAGGCTCTATTATCATAGGCAAGAAGGTACAGAACAAGGATATGCTATACGCTAAGGTCGATTTTGCTCCAACTATATATGGAATAGATCCACAATTCCTGGAAAAATTGCCGCATGATATTGACGAGTTAAAATAGGATGTTCATCTCCCAAAGAGTTGGTCGATGAAAAGGATTCAAGGATTCGAGTGAAATGCTTAAAAATTACAGTAACTGTTCAGGTAGATAGGCTGTAGCCTGTAGTAACTCAATAATACCTAAAAAGGAAGGATTAAAATTAAAAAAAGATGGCTAGAATAACAATTGAAGACTGTCTTAAAAAAGAAGAAAATCGTTTTGCTCTTGTGCATCTGGCAGCAAAACGGGTCAGACAACTATTAAAAGGCGCAAAACCTTTAGTGAATGCACCAGAAAACAAAGAAGTGGTAGTAGCACTACGGGAAATTGCTGCTGGCAAAGTTGTCTCAAAAAAGAAAACTCTTTATCCCAACAATACTTCAAAAGAAACCCTGGAAGAAGAATACAGTGTACAAACATAAATATAAGGTAACTACTCAGGTTCATAGGGGCAAAGGCACTAAAAATACGGTTTACGGTTAAAAGTTTACAGTTAATAATTAACTGGTAACTGAACTATTCTTTGTGCCTCTTCCTCTCTGTGCCTACGTGAATAGTTACAATATAAGCATTGTTAGACAATTATATCCGCTTTTTGCCGGATTCAAGGAGATATTTTAGGAGAATGTATCATAAATGGAAAAACGAGACTATTATGATGTACTGGGGCTCAGCAGGGGGGCAAGTGATGAAGAGATAAAGAAGACTTATAGAAAACTGGCAATGAAATACCATCCCGATAGAAATCCAGGAAAAAAAGAAGCCGAAGAAAAATTTAAGGAAGCAGCAGAGGCATATGAGGTTTTAAGAGACCCGGAGAAAAGGCGGCTTTATGATCAATTCGGGCACGAAGGATTGAAAGGAACCGGATTCAGAGGGTTCTCCGGTTTTGAAGATATCTTCTCAACTTTTGGGGATATATTTGAAGATTTTTTCGGTTTTGGAACCAGAAGAAGCAGAACTGCTGCCCGAAGGGGAGCGGATCTTCGCTACGACATTCAACTATCATTCGCAGAAGCAGCCTTTGGGAAAGAAACCGAAATTGAAATACTCAAGGCTTCCCAATGTGATAGATGTGAGGGAACAGGCGCAAAACCAGGCACTTATCCTGCAACCTGCCCCGGATGTCAGGGAAAAGGGCAGGTAACTCGCTCCCAAGGATTTTTCAATATAAGCACCACCTGTCCCCATTGTAATGGTGAGGGAAAGATTATTGCCAACCCATGCGTGGATTGTCGCGGTACCGGAAAAGTAACAAAAAAGAAAAAGGTATCGGCAAAGATACCGGGTGGGGTTGAAGACGGTTCTCGTTTAAGGCTCAGGGGAGAAGGTGAAGAAGGCGAAAGAGGAGGGGCGCCAGGGGATCTTTATGTTGTTTTGCATGTAGAACGCCACCCACTTTTTGATAGAGAGGGAGATGACATTATATGCCAGATTCCCATATCCTTTACTCAAGCAGCCTTGGGAACAGAAATAGATATACCAACATTAAACGGTACAAAAAAAATTCACATCCCTAGAGGAACTCAGTCGGGACACGCCTTCCGTTTAAAAGGTGAGGGTACCCACCACCTCAGGGGACATGGCAGGGGAGACCAGATTGTTGAGGTAATAGTAAAAACCCCAACCAAATTAACTAAAAAGCAGGAAGAGTTATTGAGAGAATTTGCCAGAATAAATGGGGAGGAGACAATCCTTAAAAAAGGATTTTGGAAGTAATGAAGAGTAAAAGTATAAAAATTGCTGTTGTTGGTGTTGGGAATTGCGCCAGTGCACTTCTTCAGGGTATTGAATTTTACAAAAACAATCCAGGTGTAAATCTAGGTCTTATGCATTATGACCTGGGTGGTTACACTCCTTCGGATATTGAAGTAGTAGCTGCATTTGATATCGACAAAAGAAAAGTGGGGAAGCCTCTAGAAAAGGCGGTATTCGCCCCACCTAATTGTACCAGGACCATCTGGGAAGACCTTCCAAACTATGGTATTACAGTATCCATGGGAAGGGTTTTAGATGGTGTCTCAGAACATATGAGTGGTTATCCACCTGAAAGAACCTTTCTAGTTGCCGATGAAGAACCCTGTGATGCAAGAGAAGTGCTAAAGAAAAGCAAAGCCGAAATATTATTAAATTATTTACCTGTCGGTTCTCAAGAGGCAACTGAATTCTATGCCGGATGTTGTCTTAATACCGGGGTAAGTTTGATTAATTGTATACCGGTTTTTATAGCATCCCATCCTTACTGGAGCAAGAGGTTCGAAAAAATGGGAATACCTATTGTAGGGGATGATGTTAAGTCTCAGCTAGGCGCTACTATAACACACAGAGCTTTAACCAAACTCTTTCAAGATAGGGGCGTAAAACTGGAACGTACTTATCAACTGAATACTGGCGGGAACACCGATTTCTTAAACATGTTAAACCAAAATAGGCTGAACTCAAAGAAGATTTCTAAAACCGAAGCTGTACAATCCCAGTTGGATGAGCCTTTAGCAGCAGAAAACATTCATATAGGCCCGTCAGACTATATCCCCTGGCAAAATGATAATAAGGTCTGTTTTATTAGAATGGAGGGAATGGGATTTGCCGGTGTTCCATTGCATCTGGAGATGCGCCTTTCTGTAGAAGACTCACCCAATAGTGGTGGAGTTACAATTGACGCGATAAGATACTGCAAAATAGCAAGAGAAAGTGGGGATAAAGGGGTACTATTACCCATCTCTGCCTATGCCATGAAACATCCGCCAAAACAGATTGCCGACTCAGAGGCTAGGGCATTAATTGAAAAATACATAACCGAATATAACGCCCAAAAAAGTATATCTTCCCCGTTAACCTTGTTAAAAACCTATTAAGAAGGAGGTAACAGTTCACAGGGATCAGTTAACAGGGTTCAGGAAAAGATTTTATATTTTGAAGACTTATCGATAATTGGAGATTATGCGAGAACTTAAATAGCCCATGGATGTCTTTGAGAAAAGCCGTGTCTGGCAACTGATCCCTGACCCCTGTGAACTGTTACAAAAGGAGAAAGATCATATGGTTATAAGGAAAACCTATTTGACAAAAGGATCATAGAGAAAAACATCGCTGAGGGTATTGTCAGCAAGACTGACTATGAGGAATATCTTGCAAACCTGCCTGATGTTTCCAATAAAAAAGCACAATTTTTTTTCTTGACAATTGAATACACCCATGGTAAAGAAATTCCAATCTTGTAAATCTCGATCAGGCTCTCAATACCAGTCTTCTGATCCTCACTACCTCTCTAGAATAGCGTACAAAAGGCTTATAATCAGCGGGGTTAATTCTTGCAGCGCAACCAAAACTTTTCTTTAAAAAAGTCTTTCCTAGTGTCCAATAAGAGAGTCTTCCAGTATTTTGGTTTAAGGAATCTTACAGAGTAGCCGATTCTTAAAGAGTTTATACAGATATATGCAGTTCGATTCCAGGAGGGAGGTTAAACTGAGTATGAGAAGATATTATGCTTTTACCGCAATATTTATACTTATAATAATCTTTATCTCTGTTAACGTTTATGCCAATGTAACCTATATAAAAGAAGGCAATAACCCACCAAAAATAGCCAAAAAGAATAAAAAACAAACTCATCGTAAGAATAAAAATAAGCATAATCCTACCTCACTTCCCCTTAATACCACATTTCACAAAGTAAAAAAAGGCGATACTTTACTCTCTTTATCAAGAAAGTACTCTTTATCAGTGAGCGAACTCAAGGAGATTAATAATCTCAGGTCAACAAAGATAAGAATCGGGCAAAAGATTCTTTTAAAACGAAGTGGAGCAAAGACTTACACTGTAAAACGAGGGGACAGCATATGGAAGATTGCAAGGAGGTTTAACATTGATGCTGATGAATTAAAGGATATCAACAATCTTAAAACAAACCGACTAAAACCAGGGTTAAAAATCCTTTTAGGGCAAAAAGCGGAGCCGGAAAAAACAAAAACCCATGAAGCCCCCTTCTTACAGGCACATATTGAAGGGGAGATAGAAGGGTTGCGGACACGTATTGAAGAGGGAATAGAAGGGGTATTAGAATCAGAAGAATACAGTCTTGAGAAGAAAGTTACGCTTATTGCAAAAAAATTTCTTAACATACCTTACAGGTTCGGTGGGAACAGCGTCCGCGGCATTGACTGTTCAGCCTTCGTTAAGAAGGTTTATAGCCTGGTTGACATAAACCTTCCCCGATCTGCAAGAGAACAATTTCTCGAAGGAAATTCTGTTGATAAAGAAGAGCTCTCTGTAGGTGATCTCGTATTTTTCAGGACATATGCACCCTTCCCTTCGCATGTAGGGATTTATCTCGGCAACAGCCTGTTTATACATGCATCATCAAGGGATAAGAAGGTCACAATTGATAGTCTAGAAACCCCTTATTATCTGAAAAGATTTATTGGAGGGAAAAAAGTTGTTGAGGAAAAAGACGATAAGGAAAAACTTGACGAAGAAGGATAATTAACCTTCATATATCACTTCCACCCCCCCTTTCTTTAAGGTGCCAAAATTCATATTTTTTCACTGCACACTGGAGTTGAAACGCGGCAGCGTTTTCCCGTCAGGTTCATTTGTTTGTTAGCATCTGCTTTGCCAATTGTCTATTACGTCAGATACTTTGCTCTCGACAAGTGCCCTTGCCTCGAACCGGTCATACCCTTTTGACAATAATTCATCGTATTCCGTCATAATGTGCCGAACATTGGCACGAACAGCTAGTGTGACTGCTATTTCATCCAGATGCTTGGCAGCAGCACTCCTGCCGACTCTACCACTATACTTCATGCAAGCATGTTCGGCAATCGTGATCTCTCGATCTTTCGGACAATTAGGGAAAAGCTCCCGAATTCTGGCTGCGAACCGGAGAACAAAGTCTTGGTCGATTTGCTCTCGTTTTTGGGCTTCACGAAGCCTACGTCGTTCACGGATGTCTGCGTCCTCAAGACATTCTTGTTCAGCCTTCTCCAATGCGTCTTTCTCAACCAACAATCCCTGTCGTTCATACCGTTTTCTCGCTCGACTCCATTTGAGTACCACGGCATGTAATGTCGAGTATTTCTTTGCTCGAACGGTCAGCGCCGTATCACCCGATAGTAGGAATTCGAGGTGGTCAAGGTCAGCGCATGAGAGGCACAGTACTCCCTTATCCCGATTGAGGAATACCCATGCTTTTGTGCCGAGATTTTCGCCGCACTCACTGCATGTCGATTCACGGAGCGAAATGAAAACTTTTAGCTCATCACGTTGATTCATAGTAAGTGATTTCTGGGATGCTTCTGAGTAAATACGACATGGTTATTAGTACGTGTCCATCCCATGATTTCCCTGTCTGGGGCATTGGCTGCGCCAACTTGCGACCAGTGAATTGGTTCATAGCCCGCTGATTTAAGGATTGGTACCCATTTAGGGGAAATATTCATGTCTATAACAATCTTCATACCGTTCCCGTAGCGAGAGGGACTTCTATTTCTTCGACACACCATGCAGCATAATGCAATGCTTCCTCTATATCTTCAACATCAAGATAGGGTTACATCTCCAATATCTCTTGATTATTCTGTCCAGAGGCAACGAGGCCGACGGTCATTCCTACGGTGACTCTCATACCCAGAATGCATGGCTTCCCCCCCATTACTTCAGGATTGAAAGTGATTCGTTTTAGATTTTCCATGATATCTCCTATGTTTTCAATGCGTTATCTGTGATTATACCATAGAAGGCTAAAAAATGTCATTTATTCAAGTAGCAGCAAAACAACCAATTCTCCAGTCCTGTTCAAGAGTCTTACTTATTATTACTCTCCACCTTTTCCTGTTTTGGCTTTAAACCAAAGCGATCCAGAATCTTCACCTTAATATCCTCGGCAATCTCCGGATGCTCTTTTAAGAACAGTTTCGAGTTCTCTCTCCCTTGCCCTATACGCTCTCCTCCATATGAATACCATGACCCGCTTTTTTCTACCAGATTATAGGAAGTAGCTACATCCAAAAGATCGCCCTCCCTGGATATTCCTTCTCCATATATTATGTCAAATTCAACCTCTTTAAAAGGCGGGGCCACCTTGTTCTTTACAACCCTTACCTTGGTTCTGCTTCCTACTACGTCTTGACCTTCTTTTATAGATGCAATACGGCGTATATCCAATCTCACAGAGGAATAGAACTTCAGAGCGTTGCCGCCTGTGGTGGTCTCAGGATTCCCAAACACAACACCAATCTTCATCCTGATCTGGTTGATGAAGATTACAATGGTCATGGATTTACTGATGGTTGCCGTTAACTTTCGAAGTGCCTGAGACATAAGCCTCGCCTGAAGCCCCATATGAGAGTCTCCCATCTCTCCTTCAATCTCTGCCCTTGGTGTTAAAGCTGCCACAGAATCTATTACTACTACATCTATTGCTCCACTCCTGACCAGCATTTCTGCGATCTCCAGAGCCTGTTCTCCGGTATCGGGCTGAGATATCAACAAGTCCTCTGCCTTTACCCCCAATTTTCGAGCATAACTCATGTCCAGAGCGTGTTCTGCATCTATAAATGCTGCAATACCGCCTCCTTTCTGGGCCTCAGAAATGACATGCAGCGCAAGGGTTGTTTTCCCTGATGACTCGGGGCCAAAAATCTCAATAACCCTCCCCCTGGGAATACCCCCCACTCCTAAAGCTATGTCTAGACCCAGTGAACCTGTTGAGACAGTTGGTATGTCTGGGATTATTGCATCTGCTCCCAACCTCATAATGGAACCCTTGCCAAATTGCTTTTCAATTTGACTCAGAGCTAAATCAATGGCCTTTTCTTTGTTTGAGTCAGTTCCCATGGAAACCTCCCTATAGATTCTTTAAGTTTGAACAAATTAGGTTATAATGTCCTGAGAGCCTCCTAAATTGAAGGTCTCTAGCTTTGTATAAACCGCTCCTGTGGAGCGTAGGTCGCTTTTGAACAAGAACAGATTTTCCACCCTGAAAGAACCGACCTCGCATCCCTTGAGCTTTTCAATCTGTTCTGTTAATTGTCTCCTGTCTTTCAAAGACTTAACCCTGCCCAGGGTTAAATGAGCCCTAAACTCTCTTTCTTCAGGCTCAAAACCTATCTTCTTCAGACTGGACTCCGTTTCTTTACATAGGATATCCAGAGTTCTTCCACTGGATTCGACTCCGACCCATATTACCCTCGGACGTGACATATTGGGGAATACTCCTATGTCCTTTATGTCTAAATCAAAGGCATTGATCTTTGCGGTCACTTTTTTTAACACCTGAGAGATGTCATCTACGGTCTTTTCCTCAATATTTCCAAAAAACTTTAATGTCAGATGAATGCTTTCAGGTCTTACCCATTTTACTTGCGAACCAGATTGTTTTAAATTATCCTGAATCTCCGAGAGCTTTCCTGTTATCTCTTTTGGAAGCTCAATGGCCAGGAAGCTGCGTATTTTCGCCATTTTTATTTTAGATAATACCTCCTTACCAAATCCAGAGCGGCATGGGAGGCTGCAAGCCTGATTTGAGCCCGATTCCCCGGGAAATTGTAACCCTTCAGTACTGTTTCCTTTTTGTCGGAAAGGGAGATGAATACGAGACCTACAGGTTTATCAGGGGTTCCACCCCCTGGCCCGGCAATACCGGTTACTGCCAAACCCAATGTGGTTTTACCAAGCTCCCTTACCCCTTGAGCCATCTTTTCAGCAACCTTGGAACTGACCGCCCCAGACTCATCTATCAGGGAAGCAGGGATATTGAGAAGGTCGGTCTTAGCCTGGTTACTATAAGCCACTATCCCTCTCATCATATAGTCTGAGCTGCCGGGGACGTTTGTCAGCCGATGACTTATCAACCCCCCGGTACAGGATTCAGCCACGGCAATAGTGTCCCTATTTTCTCTTAAAAGGTCTCCTACCACTCCTTCAAGGGTTTGGTCATCTCTGCCAAAGATATAATCCCCCAATTGTTTGGTTATTTCTTCCTCTATTGTAGAGACTATCGTGCTTGTTTCCTCATAATCAAGACCCTTTGCTGTAATCTTGATGTAGTTTTCAGGATAATTCGGCAGAAAACCTATCCTGACAGATTCACATTTCTGAACAACATCTTTTATCAACTCGGCTATCTTAGACTCGCCCAGACCGAAGACCTTTAGAGTTGTTGTCTTAAATTGAAAGCCTTCTCCTTTTTCTCTTTGAAGAATGGGGAGGATGCTTTCATCTGTCATCCTTACCAATTCTCTGGGGACACCGGGGAGGAAAAAGACAAGTTTGTCCTTTTCACGGGCTAAGAAACCACATGCAGTCCCTGTAGGATTCATTATTAACTCTGTTCTCTCAGGGATTAGCGCCTGTTTTTCATTGTTGGGAGACATCTCTAACCCTAGTTTTTTAAAGAATCCCTTTACCCAATCCAGTGCCTCTTCGTTAATGACCAACTCTCTTCCAAGGGTTTTAGCTGCCACCTCAGCAGTGATGTCATCCGGGGTTGGGCCCAAACCGCCCGTAATAAGAATTACCTCCGACCTTTGAAGCGCACTCTCCAGAGAATCGGTAATATCCAATTCATTATCACCCACAGAGGTTATCCTTGTAACCTCTATGCCAATGGAGAGTAACCTCTCAGCGAGAAAAGAGGAATTAGTGTCTATGACACTACCTGAAACGAGTTCGTTACCAATTGTTATAATTTCGGCATTCATAGCATCATTCCAATTATGCTTTGACTCATAAATAACTTTACCAAAAATGTCTCCCCTCCCTTGGTGGGAGGGGATTAAGGGGAGGGGGCAACATAGCGATTCTTCAC
>PFIF01000273.1:10789-17924 GCA_002782605.1 Deltaproteobacteria bacterium CG_4_8_14_3_um_filter_43_13
CCATTAGTTTACACTGAAAAACCGAATACCCTGCAAAAGAAGGTTGGCATAAATTCCGGCAAACAAATCGTCCAGCACGATTCCGTATCCATTTTTAACCCTCTTATCAAAGAAATTGGCAGGGAAGATTTTAAGTATATCGAATACCCTGAAGAAGAAAAAACCGAGAACAACATACAGGAGACTGCTTGGAACAAAGGCCATTGTCACCATGAATCCAAATATCTCATCAATAACTATATGTTTGCTGTCATTTTCAACTAGTATCTTCTCTGCCTTATCCGAAATCAGCACAGCCAGAAAGAACAGGAAGAGGGCTATAGTGGTATAGATGAAAGGATTGGGATTATAGATTATCAAGTATATCCCGATACCAACCAGCGTTCCGGCAGTTCCGGGGGCAATAGGTGAATAACCGCTATAGGCTCCGGTTGCGACGAAGAGGATAACCCTCTTAAAAAAAGATGGCATGTTTTTAAGTTACAATTTTATTTCCACTTTGTCAATCGGTTTCGATTCTGGCAGCGACACAGACGAAGTTGCAAAGCACTCAATTTTTCGTCTCTTTTCCCACCAGGCTGTTGCTCTAAGTGCTTTTTAAAAGAAGAAGTTAGGATCAGTGTCCTTTATAGTAACCGTTCACGGTTGTCGGTTCACAGTTCACAGTAATTACAACAGCAGGCTTAAGCCCGCTGTTATTATGCAACGATTGAAGGAATTCTCCTCTACCTTCTGTTTTTTTCAACCGTGAACCGATAACTGTAAACTGTGAACGGTTACTCTTTATGCAACTGTATTTCTGTTCCGGGATAAAAGAAGGAAAGGATTTCCCTGTAATTTTTGCCTTTTTTTGCCATTTCAAGGGTACTCCACTGGCAGAGACCAACGCCGTGACCGTGACCCTTACCCTTAAAGATTATCGAATCGCCATCTCTTATCATACTGAAATTGGTACTCGGAACTCTCTGCCAGCCAAGCAGTCTTCTTAACTCAGTGGCCCTAAGTGTGATTTGCTCTGATTCAGTATTGATCTCTAATTCATTTATCCTGCCGGTTGATGTATAGGATATTATTCCTATCTCTTTTATACCTGATATGTTTAATCCCTTTTCTATCTCTGACATCTGGATATTCCTCTCCCATACCCAGTATGGAGAAGACTCGCAGCTTGATTCTACTGACACGAGATAGGGATAGCTTTTCCCAAATACATTCTCAGGAACCTCTGTCTTGCCGCCGCATGTTGAGTGATAAAGAGCCTCTATTGGTTTACCGTTAAATGTGAGTATCTCACCAGAGGTTTTCTCTACTGCATACGCTATTCTCGCATTAGGAGAGTTTCCTTTATATGCCTGGTGCAGCACAGATGAGGTAAGATGATAACAAGAATGTTCCTTCGCCTTTTTATGATATACGGCATATGTCCTGGCAACAACAGCCTGTGCCTTAATCGCCTCCATTTCCCAGCTCTTTCCAGCCTCAGCTATAACAACATCCTTAACATAATCCTCAAGGGGTATTTCATTTATGACATACAGCCTATTTTTCCCCTTCCATATCTCAATTTGGCCTGTATAATAAACTCCGTTTGCAAGGGGGGTATTTTTTGTATTATTGCCGATTTTTTTCAATTGCTCATCTTTACCAGGGATGCTGGGATATTTTTGATCTATTATCAGCACCCGTATCTTATCAGCAAAAGCCGCATCAGGACAAAAAACCTGATTTAAGCAAAAAAGAGATAAGGAGATAAAGACAAGAAGGATTGACCTTATTGTTTGTAAAAAACAGCTTCCCATCAATAAGATTCCATGGTTAAGTATGGGTACGGTGCGCCGTACCCATACTAAAACGGGTTTAATGATTTGAGCAGATCCTTTGCCTCTTCTTTAGTTGATATTAGCCCTTCTATCTCTGCCTCTCTGGTTATAGACAGCAGCCTTCCCACCTCTTTCCCCTCGATAATTCCCATCAGCTCCATTATCTCTTTTCCATTCAGTAACGGCTTTTCAGGCACCTTGAGCCAATCCTCGAAATAGTATCTTAAAAAGTCTCGTATTATAGCCAAAAGAGGGGCAGTTTGTCCTGCATCAGTACCTGTTCTGCTTGCTAATCCATCGGCCAGGGATAAGAGAAGACAGTCTATACCGTCTTTATCCATGTCTCGGAAAAAACGGGATTTGGCGCGCTGACTGATCCTTGTCGACTTGGATAGATTTAGGACCCGCATGTGGTTTTTGGTTACATTTGCAATAACCTTTCTTGCCTTATGGCCAAGTTTAAGCCTCTTGGCAATGGTTTTGTTGATTTCTTCGCCAACCCTGTCGTGTCCTAAGAACCGGACCTTTTCACCGTCATAACTTTTGGTCTCAACCTTTCCTGAGTCGTGCAGGAAGGCAATGAATTTTATAAGGTTATTCCTGTAAATATTTCTCTCTAACTCTTCATCAAAGTGTATTTTGAGAACGGAGGTATGATCGGGAAAATACTCAGAGGAGTTTGATAAAATAGATTCTGTAAATTCTATGGTTTTTACAGCGTGATCAAATAGATTATAGTCGTGGTGTTCACCCTGGTCTGTATCCTTCCAGGGATTTATCTCCGGTAATATGGTATTCAGCAGCCCTAAACTGTCCAGCTTCTCGATATGCCGGAATGCGTGCGGTGCATCCAGTATCAGAAACAGCTCGTCTCTGATCCTTTCCCATGAAGAGTCGACCAAAAGCCCCCTTTTTTGCCTGATAAGCCTTTCCGTTTTATCCTCTATAGTAAAGTTGGTTACTGCGGAGATTCTTACTGCCCGAAGCAGACGAAGAGAGTCATCATCGAATACTCTGGAAGAGCAAGCCCTGATTGCCCCCTTTTCGATATCATCCAGTCCGTTCAGGGGGTCTATTATCTTAATCTCGTCTTTCTCAAAGAGGTCTTGTATATTAATGGCCATGGAATTTATGGTGAAATCCCTCTCTATCAAATCTTTCCCAATATCAGCCCCCCTAAATCTGGAGAAGTCTATATCTATGGACCGGCTATTCTCATTAATGGTTACACGATAATGCCCCCGCTGTGGGTCCAGAGAGAAAAAGCTGCCCTTTACTTTATCGGCAAAGCCCCTGGCGGTACTCTGTACATCACCCTCCATGGCAAAGTCAAAATCCTTTTCAAGTCGAGATGATAAAAGTAAATTTCGTATGGCCCCACCCACCAAGAATATCGATATGCCCAACTCTTTGGATATACTATAGGCATTTTTTAGAATATAAGATCGGGTTAATTCCTTGATGTTCATTTTATGTGATTGGAGAGATAGTGTTTGGGCAACAGCCTGTTAAGACTCGTCCTCTTTTACCCTCTGTTCCACAGATTGGGCATGGGCATCAAACCCTTCCATCCGGGCAATTTGGATGGTATTCTGCCCCACCCTTTTTAAAGCTTTCTGGGAGAAGGAGACTATACTGGATTTCTTTATAAAATCGTCTACGCTGAGGGGGGAGTTGAAGCGGGCTGTTCCACTGGTGGGGAGTGTATGATTAGTGCCTGCTAAATAGTCTCCCACGGCCACTGGAGAGGTATGACCAAGAAAGATTGCCCCTGCATTCCTTATCTGGCTCAGGATTTCAAATGGTCTTTCTATAGCCAATTCAAGGTGTTCAGGGGCTAGCCTATTGGCGAGTTCGATGGATTCATTGATATCTTTTGTTATGATTATGGCACCGTTATTTTCAATGGATGATTTGGCAATTACCTTTCTTTCAAGGCTCTCTAGCTGTTTATAAAGTTCGGTTTCCACCTTCTTTGCAAAATCATAAGAGTCTGTAATAAGAAGGGATGCTGACATCTCATCATGTTCTGCCTGGGACAGTAGATCAGCAGCAACGAATGCTGGTGATCCGCTTCCATCAGATATAATCAGGAGTTCACTTGGCCCTGCAATCATATCAATATCAACCTCGCCAAAGACCAATCTTTTAGCACAGGAGACGTATGCGTTTCCCGGCCCTACTATTTTATCAACCCTGGGTATAGTCTTGGTTCCATAAGCGAGGGCAGCTATAGCTTGAGCACCGCCAACCTTGAATATGCTATTTACACCGGCGATACTCGCAGCAATTAAGACATAAGGGCTTATCTTACCGTTGGAGGCAGGGGTAGCCATCACTACCTCCTGCACACCAGCTACCCTGGCTGGAATGGCATTCATCAAAACCGATGAAGGGTACGACGCCTTGCCACCCGGTATATAGATACCGACTTTTTCTATGGGGTTAATCATCTGCCCCAGGATTATCCCCTCTTCCTCAGTTGTGATCCACGAGTTTTGGATCTGTTTTTTATGAAACCTTTCAATCCTACCGGCGGCAAATTTAAGCACCTCAATATCACTGTTATTAACACTGTTAAAGGCCTCTTCTATCTCTTTTTCACTAACCTTCAGAATTGAGGGTGTTAATCTCGATTTATCATACTTTTCTGTGTAGTCAATAACCGCTTTGTCCCCTTTATCCTTCACATCTCTAAGGATAGCCTGAACCGTTTCTTCCACTGTCTCATTAATGAGTTTTCCCCTTTTTAATATCCGTTCAATGTTAGTTAAAAAATTGGTATCCTCGGTACTCAATATCTTCATGTTATTGGTTCTTTCTTGATGAGTGTGAAGTTTGAAGCGAGCTAAAGTGTCTAAAGTTACATAAAAAATCAAAAACTTTAGGGATTTCCCACTTTAGTTCACTTTAGGCACTTTTCTTCTTTATGCGGGTTAGGGTATAAATCTCAGGTGATGATAAAGCAAGAGGATGAAATAGAAGAAAGGATTTTTATGCAGTTGTCTTTAATTATCCTTGATCTCTTTATTTTCCTCTTTATTATTGGGGGTAACATCTATTTCATCTTTACCAGAAGTTGCTTTTTTGAAGTTTCTTATCGCTTTTCCGAGGCCGCTTCCAATCTCAGGCAATTTGCCTGCCCCAAAGATGATCATGATAATGACCAGAATAATAATTAACTCTGGCATGCCAATGCCAAACATTGCTGCCTCCCTTCAAAGTTTGGTTCCTAATTGAAAACCAAACTAGGGGACTTGGGGTCTGCCCCCATATCCTTTATCGGATTAAAAGCCGATTATTTACTTTTGGCGGAAGTGAATGGGAATCGAACCCACCGCGGGCATCCTATACCCGCCACTGGATTTGAAGTCCAGGAGGCCCACCAGTAGCCTAGTCACTTCCATTTCTGATTCTATCAATTATTGGTCTATTGTCAACTTAAATTTTTTGTGAAACTTTCTTCTTTATAAAATAAAAAAGGGCACTCTATCATAATTCGATAGAATGCCCTTTTTTGGTTAGAACGGTGAGTTACATTCTAGTAACATTTACCGCAGCAGGGCCTTTTTTGCCTTGCTCTACGTCAAAGGTAACCCTGTCGCCTTCAGAGAGAGATTTGAACCCAGTTGCATTGATTCCTGAGTGATGAATAAATACATCTGTTCCATCTTCTTGCTCAATAAAGCCGTAGCCTTTGCGGTCATCAAACCACTTCACGGTTCCATTAGCCATAGTGACATCCTCCTTTCACTAAAATTTACATCGTTCCAAACTTTAGGTTGCCACTTTTGACAAATGGATCTTCCCTTCAGAACGAAACCAGCTCGCCTAAATAAAAGGCAAGCTTTTATACTTGGTTTTTAATGATAATGTGTTTTTTAATTAAAATCAAGTTTTATTTTAAATTAAATTACAATAGCTGCTTTTTCAATAGGGATGGCAAGTCAGAGGTTCCCTTTTGCACTTTTGTCTGTCCCTAAATTGCTCGGCTACTTTTTGTTCTTCAGCAGGGTTTCGAGACCAGTGAAAGGCTTGTAGGTAGAAGGTGGCTTTTGCTCGCTGCCCGGTGTCGCCTCGTTATACCATCCCTCATCCACGAGTCGCGAGTGCTCGTTGTCGTGACAGTAGAGACACAGCAGCTCCCAGTTGCTGCCGTCATTCGGATTGTTATCGTGGTCGTTATCCTTGTGATGAACTGTGAGCTCACGAAGTCTCTTTCCGGTGAATTCGCGCCCGCACCGTGCGCAGATCCACGGGTAAATCTTGAGTGCCCGCTCCCGGTAGGTCTTCTCCCTACGCTCCCTGTCGCGCCGAAGCTCGGCAATGGTTTGGTCCGGACTGTAGACCTCTGTTCCCGTCTTCTTCGTTGACATGTGCACACCCTCTATTCGGCTGGTTTAGTAATTATCAAGATATGGATTCTATAGATTTATTATTGATTAAACCCCTTGTATTGTCAAGGTATTTTCTCGGTACACTTTAATCTCTTGCCTTTTTCTGGCTGGTTGTGTTAAAATTTTACTGAATCTAAGTCTCAAATTAATACAGCTTAAGGCATGAAGGTTTAATTATGAGGAAAGCATTACTCTTGAGGTTTCTGGATGCTGCAAATATGCAGAGATGGAATGATAAGATACGGCCGGTAGAACTGACAGAATTAGATAAACAAGCCCATAAAATGACAATCGCCTACTTACTTGGTAAATTTGAAGAGAGCAATGATAAGTTCGACTGGATAGAGATCATCGAAGGGGGCCTTTTCGAGTTTCTGCAACGCCTCGTTGTCACAGACATAAAACCACAGATATTTCATAAGATTAAACAAGATCGGGCAAGTTATAGAGAATTAAATCAGTGGGTATTTAAAGAATTAGAATCCATTATCTCACCCCTGGGTGAGGAATTTTGTAAAAAATTTAAGGGTTACTTTTCACCTGACAAAACCGACAACATCAACAGGAAAATCCTCAATGCTGCCCATTTTTATGCTACAAAATGGGAATTCAATATCATAGAGCATGCAAATCCCAAAGGCTATGAGATAGATGACATAAAGAAAAACTTGCAGATGGAACAAGAAAAAAACTATGGACTGAAGGGCATGGTAGAATTGGTAATGTATGACAAACTTAGAAACTTCGTAGACCTATGTGGACAACTGAGGTTTCAGATAAGATGGGGTCATGTATACAGGACACCGAAGACCTCTGTCCTGGGACACATGTTAATAGTTGCCATACTGTCGTACTTGTTTACCATTGAAATAAAGGGCTGCAAGAGAAGATGCATAAACAACTACTTCACTGGATTAT
>PFIF01000269.1:0-443 GCA_002782605.1 Deltaproteobacteria bacterium CG_4_8_14_3_um_filter_43_13
GATCAGCAAGTTGGAGAGCTGCTTTGGCATTTTGTTCTACTATCAGTATAGTGGTTTTAAGTTCATCCTTGAGCCTGGATATCATTCTAAATATATCTTTGCTGATCATCGGGGCCAGCCCCATAGAAGGCTCGTCCAGTAGAAGCAGAGACGGTTTTGACATTAATGCCCTGCCAATGGCCAGCATCTGCTGCTCCCCCCCCCGCTCAAGGTACCTGCTATTTGATTCCTTCTTTCTCTCAATATAGGAAAAAAGGAAAAAACGTCTTCTATGTCTTTTTTTAAGGAAGGTTTGTTTTTCCTGCTATACCTATGATATGCCCCCCCCCAGTTCCAGATTGGTTGATACGGTTAAAGGGGCGAATATCTGCCTTCCCTCTGGGATCTGAGATATCCCCATCTTGACTATTTGATTAGTAGGAAGACCTAAAATATTGACTCCC
>PFIF01000269.1:449-10600 GCA_002782605.1 Deltaproteobacteria bacterium CG_4_8_14_3_um_filter_43_13
ATGGCCTCCCCTTCCCTGGGAGGAGTAATCCCAGAGATGGAGTTTAAAACAGTTGTTTTACCAGCACCGTTGGCCCCTATTAATGCTACGATCTCTCCGACATTGACATGTATTGAGACGTTTTTCAGCGCATGAACCTTTCCGTAATATGTATTTATATTTTTTATCCTGAGCATTTTTTATGCTTCTCCCAGATATGCCTTTATCACTTCATTATTCTCCTGAATCTCCCTGGGAAGTCCTTCTGCAATCTTTTGACCAGAGTTGAGTACCATAATTTCATCTGATATACCCATTACTAACTCCATATCATGTTCTACCAAGAGAATCGTAATACCCCTACCCCGTATCTCTGTAATCAAACGGGACAGGTTTTGGGTCTCTTTCGTATTTAGACCTGATGCTGGCTCGTCAAGCAACAGCAATCTGGGTTCGGTAGCCATAGCCCTTGCGATTTCCAATAGTCTTTGTTTCCCAAAGGGAAGATTTTCCGGGGACTCGTCAAACCTATCTCCTAAACCAACAAATTCGAGATACTCCATAGCCCTTTTCCTGACCTCTTTTTCTTCTTTCCTTTTTTTGGGCAACGAGAGGATCGAACTCATTATACCAGAACTGGTCCTTGGGTGTCTTCCTATCATAACATTCTCTATGGCCGACATGTTACTAAACAATTGAACATTTTGGAAGGTGCGAGATATACCCAGGGAAGAAATTCTGTAAGATTTAAGTCGAGTGATGGATTTCCCCTGAAATTGAATCTCCCCATCGGTTGGTTGTAAAATTCCTGTGATCAAATTGAAAACCGTGGTTTTACCGGCTCCATTCGGGCCAATGATGGCCTTTATCTGGCCTTCCCTTACCGTAAAATTCAGATCAGAAACAGCTACCAATCCTCCGAAGATCTTTTTAATCTTAGAAGCATGGAGTATGACGTTATCCATTGTCTGTTTTTATATTGGTGGTATTCGTTTACAGTTTGCAGTTAACAGTTGGCAAAAATGCTTCAAGCTTTATATAACAGCGGGCTTAAGCCTGCTGTTGTAATTACCGTGAACTGTAAACTGTAAACTGAGAACCGTGAACGGTTACTATTGTTGAAAGATTACACCTTTTTGATTAACCTGTTAAATAGATATTCTAACCCACCGATTAATCCCCTGGGCAAAAAAATCATTATCAAAAGAAGAACAGCCCCATAAACAAATATCTCAAAGTCTTTTAAGGCCCTTAAGAATTCTGGCAGTATGGTTAAAAGAGTAGCACCAATCAAGGCGCCCCAGACGCTATGCATCCCTCCTATTACCACCATCATCACCAAAAGGATTGAGAAAAAAAGGCCAAAAGAACTTGGACTGACAAAAGTTACATAATGGGTATATAGACTGCCTGCAACAGAGCCAAAAACAGCACTAATCATAAAGACCTGTATTTTGAGTTTGCTGGTATTAATCCCCATGGCATTTGCTGCAACTTCACTATCATGAATCGATCTGAGCGCCCTGCCTATCCTGGAATGAATCAAATTAAGTGAAAGGGTAAGGATCAGCAACAGGAAAGCCCATACAAAAAAGTAGTATTTTATATCTGTGTTCATTGTATATCCGGCAAGAGAAATTTTTGGTATACCTCCAATTCCAGATGGACCACCGGTAATATCTGTCAGCTCATTAAATACTATATAAGTAATTTCTCCAAAACCCAATGTGGCCATGGCGAGATAATGACCCTTCAGTTTCAAAGATGGAATACCTATAATCAACGCTACACAGGAAGATAAAAGGATACCCATAAAAAAAGCGCCCCAGGGGTGAAAACCTAATTTGGCAGTGAGGACTGCAGAAGTATAAGCACCAAGTCCGAAGAAGGCAGCGTGACCGATAGATATCTGTCCTGCATATCCCATAAGCAGGCTGAGTCCGATGGCAATGATTCCGTTGATGCCTACAAATACCATTGTACTTATGTAGTAGGTATTGGTAACAATGAAAGGGAAAATAACCAGGCAGACAGTGAGAATTAGGAGTGTAAGAGAGTCTTTCTTATCCATAAGAATTCAAGAACCTAAAATTTTTTAAATCCACTTACCTCAGTAACCCCGAAGATTCCACTTGGCTTAATAAAAAGAACGAGTAGAAGGACTAAAAGGGCAATGGCATCCTTGTACCCAGAGTGAATAAGACCTGCCCCCAATGACTCCATAACTCCCAGGAGAAGCCCTGCAAATATCGCCCCATAAAAATTTCCCAGGCCACCCAGGACAGCCGCCCCAAAACCCTTTAAACCTAACATAGCACCATTGTCATAAGCCATCAGGGTAATAGGCGCTATAAATGATGCCTGCAATCCCCCCTATTGCGGCTGATAGGACAAAGGATAAGAGAACCATCCGTTTGACGTTGATTCCCATCAGGCTTGCTGCTGTTCGATTAACAGCACAGGCAGTCATTGCCTTTCCGATAATGGTGTATTTGAAAAAAACAGATAACAATACCACAACTACAACTGTTATTCCAACGACCCAGATGTACTGGGGATTAAGAGATGCCCCCATGAAAGCGATACCCTTCTCTCCTGAGAAAGGAGGTAGAAAGTGGGTATCCTTACCCCATACCAACATGGCAATACCCTTAAACAGGATGGAAACTGCTATGGTCACAATAATCAGAGTAACTACCGTGGGCTTTTTTATAGGAGAAATGGTAAATCTCTCCATGATAATGCCTATTAAAGTGAGAACAAGAACTGTGAGAGGGAAACCTATAACCAGGGGAAATTTCAGCATCACAGTAAAGAAGATCATGGTGAGACCACCAAGCATTACAAACTCGCCCTGGGCAAAATTTATAATGGAGGTTGAATTGTAGATAATATTGAACCCAAGGGCTATTATTGCATAAACGCTTCCTATAGTAACCCCGCTGAGGACATACTGTATAATCTGGCTGTATAGGAGCAATCTAACCTCCTGTAAGAAAAAAACTGAGACCACCTTTAGAAAGGTAAAATGGTCTCAGTTTTAGGTTTGATTGAACATCGTAACTGCTCAGGTAGATAGGCTGTAGGTGTTTAGACTGTAAGGTAAAGAAGCAGAGACAGGGACTTACTGACGCAGTCCGTCTGCAAAACTAACGGCCTTCAGCCTACAGTTTAAATAACCTTAGTAGTAACTTATTTTTTATATAAATCGAATTTTCCTTTTTTTACAGTGAGCATTTCCAGAGAATCCAAGCCAAGCCCTGTGTGATCGGTTGGAGAGAAGTTAAAGATACCACCTGTTCCAACAAAACCCTTCTTATTCTCTATGAATGACCTCATCTTATTCTTATCGGGGCCAGAAGCCTTTAAAGCAGCCACAACGAGATTCAGGGCATCCAATGCATGCCCCCCAAAGGTGCTGACATCTTCTTTATGCTGAGATTCATATGCCTTCTTGTATTCAACAAGGAGTTTCTTCTGAGGATGTTTTTTATGCAAGAATTCTGCTACCAGCACTCTGCCGCAGGGGAATATAACACCTTCAGCAGCCTCCCCAGCCGCTGCAGCATATTTTGTATTACCAAACCCATGACTCTGATAGAGTGGTATGGTGATTCCAAGCTGTATCCTATTCTTCATGACTGTTGTCTGTGCAGGAAGGATGGACCAATTCACTATTGCCTGGGCTTCAGTTCCCTTGATCTTGGTCAATTGGGGTGTCAAATCTGTGTCTTTGGGGCCGTATGTCTCATCTGAAATAACGGCAATCCCAAATTCAGGGGCATACTTTTTCAGTTGTTCCCGCCCCTGGGCACCAAAACCCGTTGTATCTGTAATTATGGCGACCTTGGTAATACCGCTTTTCTTCATATGCCCATAAATCTTTTGAACTACATGACTGTCCTTTTGAGGCGTTTTAAATATCCACTTCCTTTCCTTATCGGTCTTTGGATCATGAACTATGGCCTCTGCTGCTGCACACGACACGAGTATCTGTTCTGCCTCTTCCATTATTGGAACAACAGCCATGCTCTCACCGCTTGTCGATGGTCCCACTATAGCCAGCACCCCTTCTTTTAAGAGTTTCTTGGCAGCCAAAACGGCTGCAGTAGGATCTCCTTTGGTGTCTTCAATCAGGAGTTTCAGGGGGTGACCATTGATTCCCCCAGCCTTATTAACCTTATCTTCAATCCATACAGCCGTTCTTCTCTCAGGCTCACCCAGCCAGCTTGCAGGACCTGTAAATGCAAAGAGACAGCCAATCTTATACGGCTCCTTTAGATTTACCTTCTTTGCGAAACTATTAACAGATAAGGCAAGACCTAAAAACAATACCCCTCCTAAAATCAACAGCTTTCTTTTAAACATATTTACCTCCTCATTTATTACCTGTGTCAGTAGTTATTTACCTGTGGTCAATTGCATTTGTATCTATAGTGAATGTCATTAGTCAATAGTCATTTGTCACTGGTAAAAGCGATCAATTTTCCACACTTAACCAATGACCGATGACTAATGACCAGTGACGTTGCCTATTAGTTAAACTAATTTTCACCCCCTTTCCTTATCTGCCATTACAACCTCCATAAGTGTGAATTTTAGCCTTATAGGAGTCAGAACTGGTACAATTTCTCTCCTCTTAAAATGGCTATGTTATTCTTTTGTAATACATCAATAGCCTTATCAGTTTCATCAAATCTGCAAATAATTATAGCATTTTCCCCGCTTTGTTCGACGAAAGCATACATATATTCAACATTAATGTCATGGTCTGATAAGACCCCCAGGATACCCGCCAGCCCCCCTGGTTTATCTTCGACTTCCACCGCAACCACCTCGGTTTTTCCCACCGTAAACCCGTTTTCCTTAAGTACCTCCCTGGCTTTTTGTGAGTCATTTACAATCAGTCTTAAAATCCCAAAGTCGGTGGTATCGGCAAGGGAAAGTGCCCTGATATTTATCCCTGCTTCACCCAGTACTCTGGTAACCTTGGCCAGCCTTCCGGATTTGTTCTCTAAAAAAACGGATATTTGATCTATCTTCACCCTGCAACTCCTTTTTTTTAATCTATATCTTTCTTTTGTCTATTACCCGTTGGGCCTTGCCTTCACTCCTCTGAATGGTTTTGGGCTCAACGAGTTTAACCATGGTAGAGACACCTAAAAAGTCTTTAATGTCCTTCTCAATTTTTTTGCCCAGTATCTGCAAGTTTTTTATCTCATCAGAGAAGACCCTTTCATTGACTTCAACCTGTATTTCAAGGGTATCCATGGTGCCTTTTCTGTCTACAATCAACAGATAATGGGGTTCAATACCTTCTATGTTCATCAAGATACTCTCTATTTGAGATGGAAAGACATTTACCCCTCTGATGATCAGCATGTCATCCGATCTACCACTCACCCTTTCCATCCTGACAAACGTCCTTCCGCACACACAAAGCTCTGGATTCAGCACAGAGATATCCCGGGTTCGATATCTTATCAAAGGAAATGCCTCTTTTGTTAAGGTGGTGAAGACAAGCTCTCCTCTCTGCCCATAAGGCAGGGTTTCGCATGTTTTTGGGTTTATAACCTCCACAATAAAGTGATCTTCAAATACATGCAGTCCTCTTTTAGCTTCCATACACTCTACAGCCACTCCAGGGCCTATTATTTCACTCAGTCCATATAGATCCATGGCACTTAA
The DNA here is from genome assembly GCA_002782605.1 of Deltaproteobacteria bacterium CG_4_8_14_3_um_filter_43_13. GTDB lineage: Bacteria > Desulfobacterota > UBA8473 > UBA8473 > UBA8473 > UBA8473. The sequence continues at coordinate 6,117 of PFIF01000269.1, forward strand.
GTTGAGCTTCTTCTCTATCTCTTCCCGCATCCCCTCTGACCATGGTTCTGCACCAAAAAGGCCTGCTTTAAGCTTGAGTTTTTTAAAATCTACTCCCATCTCCTCCGCTGTTTCAGCGAGGGAGAGAGCATACGATGGGGTAGAAGTGAGTATTGTGGAACCAAAGTCCTCCATTATCATAATCTGCTTCTTGGAATTACCACCAGACATGGGGATTACTGATGCACCCAGCCTTTCAGCGCCATAGTGTAGTCCAAGCCCTCCTGTAAACAACCCATACCCATAAGAATTATGAATGATATCACTCTTTGTTACCCTTGCAGCGCTCAATGCCCTAGCCATAAGTTCCGCCCAGGTTTCTATATCCTTCCTTGTATACCCTACCACTGTAGGTTTCCCTGTTGTTCCAGAAGAGGCATGGATTCTTACTACACTCTCAAGAGGCACTGCAAATAAACCATAAGGATAATTGTCCCTGAGATCCTGCTTGGTAGTAAAAGGCAATATCTTTAAATCATCCAGAGACTTAATGTCTTCGGGTTTCACTCCCCTTTCGTCAAATGCCCTTTTATAGAAAGGAACAGTAGCATATACCCTTTTTACCAGATCCTGCAATCTCTTTAGTTTTAAGGCTTCCAGTGCCTCTCTGGGCAATGTCTCAAATTCTTTATCCCAGATCATAACTGCCTCCTTTGTTTGTCCGCCTATTTCTCACTCAGCCAGAAATCATTGTTTTCCACCGGATCGTAGTATCTCCGCATACCATTGACTATCACTGTGGGAGCGTATGTCATTTCATCTCTCTCATGTATCAACCTATCCGCAATCATAACAAAACCCAGGAAAGGCCCGTGTTTTTTTAGAGCCTGTATACCGTACTCTGAGCAGCTAGGATACATAGGGCAGCGGTCACCGTCCACAGGAGATATCACATTCTGAAAAAACTTAATCCCTTTTATAAATGCCATGTTAAGTATAGATTGATCCCCTACCCTCTCCCTAATAGCCTTATTTCTTGAGGCTTCTTCCATAAAAGATTCCTCTCTCCATGGTTCATTGAAAGGATACTCTCCAGCAAATGCAGATAGGTTTCCGTACATAGGGATTAAAAAAAAGAGGGAGATAAATACAATTAATCTGTTCATAAGAATCTATTTAAAAATAAAAATTGAATGCCAGATAGTATGATTTATCTACAGGATTAATTCCAAGGGAAATGCCCCTTTTTTCCTTTAGACTCTTGATATACCCATCCTTCAAGCGTTTATTGTATTTATGAGTACTGTTTACAGCGCTATATATGTTTCCGAAATACCAGCCCAGTTCGAAGAATGCCAAAATCCCTGCCACAGCATAATTTTTATTATTGTACGATTCTACAGCACCCCAGATAAAAGCCCCGTTTAATGAAAAAGCAGTTATGCCGTCTTTTTCCCGTCCGGTGTAAAAATGACCACTCCCTGGAAGAATGGCAGCAAGGGTCCCTGCTAAAGCCGGCGATTTTAGAGGAAGTTTATCCATCTCTCCTAAGCCAGAGGCAAAGTTTTCAGCAAAATGGTAGAGATTACTTTCCTTCCCTATCCCCCTGAAACTACCCAAAGCCTCCAGCCATTTCTCTTCCTCTACATAGCTCATTGCTATCTGCAATATGGCGTCGTCTATAAGTTCACTGGCAGTAAAAGAATCTATAATCTTTTTGAATTGTTTCCTGGAAGATGAGTAATCCTTTTTGTAAAAATAAACCATTCCACCAAGATAATAAGATCTATCAGTTAACTTGCCCTCAGGAAACTCTTCTCTCAACCTTTCAAAGGCATGAATAGCATCTTCCCACCTTTTCCCTTTGAAATATGCCTCTCCTATCTTGAAATATACCATCTCCAGGAGACTGCTTTCAGGGAAAAAATAGATAAACCTCTTATACTCTGTAATTGCCCTGAAATAATCCCCTTCATTAAAGAACTGCCCGGCAAGGTTAAACTGAGAGGTTTCATCTATTATTAAGGCTTTATTATGGGTTTCTGGTTTTAATTCTTCTGCTAAAACAGAGCAACTAAAAAAAAGTGAGGAGATTATGAATAAACGTATAAAATAGGCAAAAGACCCTCGCACCTCTAACCTTCTTTTCTACCCAGTCGAAAGGCCTCAATATTAATATCAATCAGTTTTTCAGGAAATACCTTTGATATGGCATCTATCCAGAAATTCTCCTCCACTTTGATATACCTTGATAATACTCCCAGAAGTACAATATTTGCTGTTCTGGAATTGCCTATCTTTAGTGCCAAATCCAGTCCATTCACCAGATGAAGATTTGGGAATCTCTTTTTAATGGTTTGCGGCACATCTCTGGGGTATTCATCAATGCCTAAAGACACCGATGGGGGATTAACATTATGGTTGTTCAGGATAACCATTGCATCTGGTTTTAAGAAACCAAAGTATCTAAGGGCTTCTAACTGTTCAAAGGCAAACAGGATATCTACTTCCCCCTCTTTGATAACAGGAGAATAAACCTTTTTACCAAACCTTATATGAGTATTAACACTCCCTCCCCGTTGAGACATTCCATGAACTTCGCTCTTTTTTACATCGTATCCAGCATTCATAAGGGCGTAGGTTAAAATTTCACTGGCCAGAATAATCCCCTGCCCCCCTACCCCCACCGCCAGAATATTTGTGTTACTATCAGGCATTTATCTCTCCAATCGCTTCAAATTTACATAACTGCTGACAAAGTCCACAACCATTACAAAGCATACTGTCGATAATTGCAATTCCTTTTCTCTTTTTATTATCCGAAGTTAGCTTATCTGTATTAGAAACATCTTTAATATTTTTCCATTCTATTGCAGGACAACCCAATTTGATACAGGCTTTACACCCATTGCATTTCTCGTTAAAAACCATGAAAGGTTTTGAAGGCTTTATGCGCTGGCTCTTCAACAAGACACAGGGCGCCTGCGAGATGATTACCGATGGTTCTTTTCGAAAAATCTCCTCTTTTACCGTCTCTTCTACACTCGTAAGGTCAAAAGGATCAACGGTTCGGACATGTTCAACCCCTAATCCCTTGCAGAGTTCGATCAAATCTACCTTTTTAGCTGTCTCCCCTTTAAGGGTCAGTCCGGTCTCCCTGGATGCTCCTGTCTCCCAGTCATAGCAGTAGTCTGGTTGTCAAGGATAACTACTGTAGAGGAACCCCTGTTGTAGACTATGTCCAATAGACTCGTTATCCCTGAATGCAAGAATGTAGAGTCTCCTATTACAGCGATAACCTTGCCTATTGCTTCATCTCCCAATGCCTTATCTAACCCCATGGCATGTCCAATACTCCCACCCATAGATACGCATGTGTCAATAGCAGACAACGGGGGTAAAAACCCAAGAGTATAGCATCCAATATCCCCGGCAACAAAGAGCTTTAATTTATTAAATACATAAAAGATCCCCCTGTAACCACATCCGGGACACATATTGGGAGGTCTTGGCGGAAGCTTTAGTGAAACATCTTCTTTTATATGCTGCTTAGAAGAAGGAGAGATGGCATTTTCCACAATTGAGGGATTAAACTCTCCACATATGGGAAATATATCCTTGCCTGCAATCTTTATCCCCATCGCCTTGATTTGTTCTTCTATGTATAGATCCAACTCCTCAACGACGTAGAGTCTCTCTACCTTGCTGGCAAATTCTTTGATTAGCTTTTCTGGCAATGGGTATATGAGCCCCAGTTTCAGATAAGAATAATCAGGGAATACCTCTTTGGCATACTGATACGATACTCCACTTGTAATAATTCCAAAATTAGCATTATTGATCTCAACCTTGTTCTCTGAAAATTCATCAGCGAAGGCCTTCAGTTGCCCCAGCCGTTCTTCAACAATAGGATGTCTTCTTCGTGCATTTGCAGGCAGCATTACTAACTTTGCAGGATTCTTTACTAACTCTAGTGGTATAGGTGACCTTTTGGGTTCATGAAGCTCAACAATTGATTTTGAGTGGGAGATTCGGGTAGTTGTCCTGAGAAATACCGGAGTATCATACTTCTCACTTATCTCAAATGCTATCTTCACGAATTCTTTGGCTTCCTGGCTGTCACTGGGCTCAAGCATCGGGATCTTCGCAAATTTAGCGTAGTTCCTATTGTCCTGTTCATTCTGCGAGCTATGCAGTTCTGGATCATCGGCAGTGATAATCACCAGTCCACCCTTAACGCCTGTATAGGAAAGGGTAAAAAGGGGATCGGCAGCTACATTTATGCCAACGTGCTTCATTGCTACAAGCACCCTGGCACCTCCAAAACTGGCTCCGGCTGCAACATCCAAAGCCACCTTTTCATTGGGTGACCATTCAGCATAAACACCTTCATATTTTGCTATATTTTCCAGAATCTCAGTGCTTGGAGTTCCAGGAATTGGTTGTGATAACCGAAAATTGACCAGAAGAAGGGGGTAGTGATAACCCAAAATTGACCACCCTGA
>PFIF01000059.1:0-10066 GCA_002782605.1 Deltaproteobacteria bacterium CG_4_8_14_3_um_filter_43_13
ATCTTGCAGGAGATGCACGCCAAACAGGCGCCTCTTTCTCCCAAGAAATCACCCTTGACGGAGGATTGCCCTTCATTGCCTCCAACATCTCCACGTCCGATACAATATCAACCCCGGCGCAAAATGCCTTCCCAGCGCCCGTGAGGACACCCACCCACACGTCATCATCGTCCCTGAAATTCACCCAGGTCTTCGCTAACTCATTGACAAGCTCAGGATTGAGGGCATTCAACTTCTCAGGACGATTCAGGGTAATATAAGCGATTTTATCCTTCTTCTCATAGATGACTAATGACATAAAGCACCTCCTTTTGGTACTAGCCCTTGTAACTACTCAGGCACAAAGTGGCAAAGGCACATAGGCACAAAGCAGAGCGGAGCAGGGTCGTTTCGTTGTTTTTTCCTACTTTGTGCCTTTGGTGCTCTGTGCCTTTGTGCCTACCTGAATAGTTACTAGCCCTTTAAAGCAAACATTACATCACAGCATTCATCACCGGCAGCTACTGTCTTAAAGATAGAGAGGTCAATTTCTTCCCCTGTAGCCGCCTCGAAGATACCTTTATCCATGTTCATCATGGCCTCACATATCGGACGACCGGCACCGGCCAAGCCTAATGCACACCGTTCGTTTTTGCATCTAAGCCTTTTTTCTGTGAGTTCGAGTAGTGTTACCGGACTTTTACGCCGTTTAGCGCCTTCCAAAAAGGCGCTGCCAACACTCTTGAGATCAAAGGAATCCAAATTTGTTCTCATCTGGTTTCCAATAGCCCTTCCCAACCTGCGGCACACATCCCCAATAAGAGGCAGAACCTCATCACCATAGTTTTTATAAATGATACGGCTTAACAATGCCAGTGCATCCCTAGCGGTATTTACCTCAACTTCTTTCAATGAGTTCATAATGACCCCCCCCTGAATATTTGTGTAAAGATGGGCTCAAGAGACTGACCTCTTCTGTTCCGGCTCGCCAAATCTTTCCCTTTCTCTTTTCTTCAACTCGACCTTCTTGACCTTGCCACTCGTAGTCATGGGAAACTCCTTCAAGAATTCCAGGTGTGTGGGATATTTATATTTGGCTACTTTACCCTCCAGATACTCGCCTATCTCCTCTAGGGTAATGGTTTCCCCTTCCTTCAATACAATAAAGGCCTTCCCGGTCTCGCCCCATTTTTTATCAGGCACACCGATAATCGCTGCATTGGCGATCTTGGGATGGTCAGCCAGAACCTTCTCTGTTTCAGCAGGATACACATTTTCACCCCCGCTGCGATACATATCCTTGGCCCGATCTACTATATAAAAATAACCTTCTTCATCCGTATAACCCAGGTCGCCGGTGTCAAGCACCTCGTTTACAAGCACCTTTCCAGTTTCCTCCGGCATATTCCAATAGCCGCTCATCCTGGTAGGTCCCTTGCATACAATGCGGCCGACTTGACCGGGGGGAAGTTTGTTCCATTCATCGTCCGCTATCCAGACCTCGGTGCAGAATCCTGGCAACCCGATAGAACCCTTCTTCCTTTCCACATCTTCTTTGGGCAGCATCATCATCGCCGAGTTTTCAGTCTGACCAAACCCCTGCTGCAAAAAAAGCCCCTTTTGCGCCAGTTCATCAAGCAAACTGAGGGGTGTTCTTTCCCCTCCTCCGAATGTAATTCGAACACTACTTGTATCGACTTCATTGAGCCGTCCTGCCTGGAGCACAAACCTCCACATTGTAGTAAGAGAAAATACAATAGTGGCTCTGTATCTTTCAATATCTTCGGCATACCTTACCGGATCAAAGTCCTGTCTCAAAATCATTGTTGCGCCTCTCCAAAAAACAGGCGTGGCAGTGACAAAAATACCTCCGGAATGAAACAGAGGCAACTGCGCCAGGATTATATCATCTGACCTCATGTCCATGTACATCATGATCTGAATGTTCTTAAAATAGGTCTGCAGGTGAGAGACAAGGGCTCCTTTAGGGGCTCCCATTGTCCCTGATGTATATATATATAATGGCCAGAGGATCATCCATGTCGACAGGCTTATCAGGCTGTGGCTCATCAACAGGGTATTTCTCGATCACTTCGTGGTAGCCCGCCGCCCATTCAGGACAGCTTAGGGTCTCTTCTTGAGCGCTTCTCTTTACAAAAATGAATTTATCCTTTTCAACCTTTATCCTGGAGCGAATGGAACCGGTCATCTCTGTAAACTTGTCATGAAACATAAAGACACGAGCGCCACAGTTGTTAAGCTGATACTCTACCTCAGGCCCAACCAGACGGAAATTCAACGGGACAAAGATGAGCCCAAGTTTGGCTGCCGCAAAGTAAACCTCGAGGAATTCGGGGCAGTTTAAGAGCATCACCGAAATTCTGTCACCCTTTTTGACCCCCATTTCTTTCAGAAGATTGGCAACACGGTTGGCGTTATCGTTAATCTCCTTATAAGTAACTGGTCTATCCTCATAAATCAAAGCCGGTTTATTCGGTGTAAGCCTTGCCCTTTTTGTCGCTATACGCCCTATATCCCATTCCATTATAAATATCTCCTCTCTTTGTTTCAGTCTACTGTGACTACTCAGGTAGGCACAAAGGCACAGAGTACCAAAGGCACAAAGTAGGAAAAAACAACGAAACGACTTTGCTCCACTCTGCTTTGTGCCTATGTGCCTTTGCCACTTTGTGCCTGAATAGTTACAAACATTCTTACTTCTTTGTCACAGTCTCCATAAGTTCTCTGACGTTCTTCACCCCAGTCAGGTTTGAAAGCATACCTAACGATTTCTCCACCCCCTCATTAGACAGGACGGTGGAAGCACAGTCTTTATATTTTTCATTGAACTGATCAGGGGTTAATGGATTCTGAGGTAATCCCTTAGATATGTTCACTTCATGGGAGTATTCTTTACCATCCTTGAGCTTTACAGTAACCGATTGAGGGCCCAACCCCTCGAGTGGTTGTCCCAAAGCCGGCATAGGATACTTTTCCACCCACTTCGTCCGTTCTATCAGGCTCTTCACCGGGGGTTCATTCACCCCTTCATCAGTCAAATGCTTGAGCTTAACCTCACCGGAATGAAGGGCTCTGGCCACTGTATACTCCAGGCTGAACTTTCCCTCTAAACCTGTCCTGGGACGGTGATGAATAAGTAATCGGTTTATCATAAAGGAATTAGTGCCCAATTCTACTTCGGCTATATCATCTGATTTCAGCCCATACTCCTTCTTCAGAAAGAGGGCGGCATCGATACTGCAATGGGTTCCACCACAAGAGGGATAGGGCTTGATAGCAATCCCGGAGAAGGTAGGGGAGGTAATGTTGAAAATCTTCCCCAGACCCTCACTGGCTTTTGCCCAATCAACCTCCTCATCATGGCCGAATACCTTTGCAAAACCTAGCGGGGCTTCAATTATGTTCTCATCAGCAGTAAAGCCTGCCTGAGCTAAGAGGGCCGCCTGAATACCATTGGCCGCAGCCTGCCCAGCATGAAGAGGCTTGGTCATGGTACCGAAGTTCTGCCTTAACCCGCCAGCTAAAGAGGCGACAATGCCCAATGTCATCCTCACCTGATGTACATTGAGTTTCAGCAGCCAGGCTGCTGCTGCTGCCGCCCCTAAGCTGCCAAAATTGTCTGTACTGTGCCATCCCCGTGTATAGTGGCTCATCATGAGCGGTCCGCAGAGACAGCTAGCCACCTCAAAACCGATAACATAGGCAGCCAAAATATCCTTCCCTGAAGTCCCTATGCTTTCCCCAATGGCTAAAACCGCTGGCGCCAGGGCTACCGATGGGTGTCCAAAGCCACCCATATCGTCATAGTCCAGGGCATGCCCCATCGTGCCATTAACCAGAGCTGCCAGGTATGGAGATGTCTTCAAATCACTGCCGATTATACTACAGTCATTAACCCCTCCCATCTTCCTGGCGTAGTCCCTCATTATCTTCCCAAGTGGCTCCAATGAGCCTGGGAAGGTCACCCCTATACAATCGGTAATCCCCATCCGGGCAATATTAAGGGCATCCTGTGGGATACCATCCACACCTGTTTCGGCTACAAAATGTGCCAACTTTTCTGTAATCATCTCTTTCTCCTCCTTATAAATAGTGGTTGAATTGAGCCCAGGTAGGCCCATACATCTTCATTTTTCGAAAACGAAGAAAAACACTATTAGCCCACCTTCTCTTTAATAAAAGCAACTATTGTATCGAATGGAGTGGACGTAGGGAAAACACCATCTATCCCAATCTCCTTCAGTTTCTCGAAATCCTCTTCTGTTGGGATCAGACCTCCTACTATGATCGTTTTGTCTTCTACGCCCTTTTCTTTTAGTTTCTTCAACAGTTTTTTACTAATGGGGATATGAACTCCATTTAGTATACTGAGACCGATAACGTCAACATCCTCTTGAATCGCTGTAGCCACAATTTGGTCAACATTTTGGTGTAATCCGGTATAAATCACTTCCATTCCTGCATCCCTTAAAGCTTTGACCACAACCTTAGCTCCCCTGTCATGACCGTCCAATCCTGGCTTCGCAACCAAAACCCTTATCGGAACATCTCTTTCACTCATGGACAACTCCTTTTCTGACTCAGTATTGACATATCAAACTATAGAAGGCTCCCTAAACTTACCAAAAACCTCTTTCATAACGACCGTTATTTCACCAACCGTACCATACTCTCTTACCACGTCGATAATATAGGGAATAGTATTTTCGTCACCTTTAAGGACTGACCGTAACCTATCCAAAGAGGACTTAACCTTTTGTTCATTCCTCTTCTTCTTCACCTCTTTAAGTTTCTCCAACTGATTCTTCAGTGTATCGGCGGACATTTGATGTAACTCAAATTCTCTTACCTCTTCCTCAATCCTGAACATGTTGACACCAACCTTTGCCTTCTCCCCTGATATGAGCTTCTTTTCCTCTTCATAAGCGCCTTTGAGAATTTCCCCCTGAACATAGCCACTTTCTATCAGCTTCACCATCCCGCCCTTTTTTTCCACATCGGCCATCATCTTCTTCATCTCTCCCTCTATACGGTTGGTGAGAAATTCAACATAATAAGAACCACCGAGTGGGTCGACTACCTTTGTTACACCACTCTCATAGGCTATTATCTGCTGGGTCCTGAGGGCAATTCGTTCTGAATTTTCGGTGGGAATGGCATATGCCTCGTCATACGGACAGGTCATTATAGCCTGTGCCCCTCCAAGCACTACACCAAGGGTGCCAATAGCCGCACGTATAATATTTGTCTCAGGCTGTTCTTTGGTCAGGTCTATCCCTGCACCACCGGAGGCAAAGACTCGAAGCATCATAGACTTCGGATCCTTTGCGCCGAACCGTTCCTTCATAATCCTTGCCCATAACCGTCTAATCGCCCGCATCTTTGCGATCTCTTCAAAGAACTCCTCTCGATTCGCAAAGAGAAAGCTCAATCTAGGAGCGAAACTGTCTACATCCAATCCCCTCTTCATTGCATAATTTACATAAGTGATCGCGTTTGACAGGGTGTATGCCCCTTCCTGAACAGGGTTTGCCCCAGCACCTCTCAAATGCGCCCCACAGATACTTATGGGGTTAAACCTTGGAAGGTTCCTTGTACAGTACTCGATAATATCCGTAACCAACCTTAAGGATGGTCCGGGAGGAAAAAGCCACGTTCCCCTGGCGATGTATTCTTTCAGAATATCATTCTGGAGCGTTCCCCCTATCTTTTCTAAAGGAACACCCTGTTTCTCTGCAACCACCACATACATGGCCAGTATAATCGGCGCAACTCCATTGATGGTAAATGATGTGGTTATCTTGTCCAGGGGCATCCCATGGAAGATCGTTTCCATATCCTTGACAGTATCCACCGCAACACCAACCCTGCCAACCTCTTCCTCAACCATCGGATCATCCGAGTCGAAACCCATCTGCGTTGCAAGATCGAATGCCACGCTCAAACCCGTGTTGCCTTCTTTCAACAAATACTTATATCTCTCATTTGTCTCCTCTGCTGTCCCAAAACCTGCGTATTGCCTCATCGTCCATGGACTGGATCTGTACATAGAGGAATAGACGCCTCGAGTATAGGGATATTCCCCGGGGAATCCCAAATCTCTCTTATAGTCGAAATCATCTAGATCTGCGGGAGTGTAAACCACATCCAGGTCAAAACCCGACACACTCTTCGCCTCCTTGATCGGCCTTTTGTTCAGACAATCCTGAACCCACTTGTTCTTATCTCTCTTAATCTCGTCTATTTCCTTCATAACTTTATCCTCTCCTTTAGGTTTTTAGATAAAGCCACCATCACTTTTTACAGAAAACAATCGCGTAACACTTCTTTATCAGAAAAGATCTCATTAGAAGCGGAATAGGGGTCAATCTCACCATCTGCTATCTTTTTTACCAATACAGAGAATTTCCCTTCCTTTCTTATCCGTTCTACAATTTTATCCTTTATCCTTCTCTCAACAATCTCTGCAAGTTCACTCTCTCTTTGTCTTCGACGTCTGACAGACAAGTTTCCGGTTTGTAACAAAACATCTCGATGATGTTCTATTTCAGCATACAACTCATCAATGCCGATACCGTTATTCGCCTGGGTCTCCATCACGGGTACCTGCCAATAGGTTTGTTTCTGGCTATCATTTAACATCGTTCTAAGTTCACCTGCCATCTGCTTTGCACCTTCCCTGTCAGCCTTATTAACAACGAAGATATCGGCAATCTCCATCAAACCCGCCTTCATCGTCTGAATAGTATCACCAGCTTCCGGAACCAGCACTACCAGAACAGTATCCACTGCCTTAATAATATCCAACTCCGTCTGGCCTACACCAACGGTCTCTACAATAATTATATCCTTACCAAAGGCATCCAGCAGCCTGATAACACATTTTGCTGCGTTAGTAAGCCCCCCAAAGCTTCCCCGGGTTGCCATGCTTCGAATAAAGACACCATCATCAAGATAGTGTTTCTGCATCCTTACCCGATCACCGAGTAGTGCACCTCCAGAAAAGGGGCTGGTGGGATCCACTGCTACTATCCCAACGGTCAAACCCTTTCGCCTTATTATTGAAGTCAATTCGTCCACTAATGTACTTTTGCCACCACCTGGGGGGCCGGTTATCCCTAAAAGATACGCGTTTCCTATGTGAGGATAAATCGCTTTCATAATCTCAGGAACACTCTGGGACTGATTCTCCAAGATCGTTATAAGCCTGGCAAGGGCAATCTGATCACCCGAAAACATCTTGTCTATTAACTCCATGAAATCCTCCTCAAACCTCCATAACCCTGACAGGTCACCAACAAGTATGAAAATTCATTTTCACAGCACGTAACTACTCAGGCACAAAGTTCCCCTACCTTCTGTTTTTTTAACCGTGAACCGATAACTGTAAACCGTGAACGGTTACTTTGCGCCTGCCTGAATAGTTACCATAGCACAATGTAATAGGTTAATTACTCAGGGGTTTAGGCTGAAGGCTGAAGGATTTTACCATCGCATTCAGTCTTCAGCTTATCTACTTGCAATCTTTCCAGATACTCCTGGAGTATCTCACCATTTATCGTGATATGGTTTTCTACGAGAGACCTTACTAAGTTGGCATCTTTCTTGATAAAGGCTTCAATAATCCTTTCATGGGCATCCATGAATACTTTCAGCGGATTGGGACGTATCGTAATGAGAAACCAATTTTGAGGGATCATGTCCACCTTCTCTCGAATCAATTCCACAAGGCCTATTACGCCACATTTCCTCACAAATACCCCATGGAATTTTTCATTTAACCTCAACCATCTTTCGTAATCGTTTTCCAGGGTAGCGGTTTCCATTTGCAATTGATACTCTTTGAGCTTCTCAATGTCGTCAGTCTCCATGTATTTTACAGCCTGTCCAGCCGCTGCTCCAGCCAGGACAGCAGTAATAAAATAAATATCTTCTATCTCTTTATATTGAAGTTTGCGAACTGCGGCTCCTTTATTCGGGATTGTCTCCACGATCTTTTCAAAGCTCAGCCTTCTTATCGCTTCCCGCAACGGGGTGCGACTCACCTGCAACTCTTCGGCCAGAGTGGCCTCCACTAATCTTTCACCGGGCATGAGATAACCGTATTTTATAGCGTGTTTCAAGGCGCTATAGATCGCCTTTTCTAAAGGTTCCCCATCTTTAACCTCCAGTTTAAGCTTCGCTGGAGCAGCCATAATTTCACCTGCCCTTTCTAAAACCATTGATCCCCTCCTTAACCGATGCCTTGTTTAGTACCTGCCTGAGTCCCCCTGAAATAAGTTTTATTAAAACTCCTTTCCCCTCACGGAAAGAACAGGGCACGGTGATCTTCTTACAACCTTTTCAGCCACGCTTCCCATAAGAATGTGGCTCAACTCTGACCTGCCACGGGTAGCAATAACAACCAAATCAACTTTTCTTTCTTTAGCCACCCTGATGATTTCTTCGGCTGGAATACCTACTTCGATAAGTTGTCCTTCAAATAAGGTTTGATCTGTTTCTCCTTTCAGAATTTTCTCAATCCTTTCATTAACGTCGCGTTTCTTTCTTTCCAGGAATTCTCCTGGGGGATCAGTATCGCCTAAGAAACCCCGAACGGTTTTTATTTCGTTTATCAACTCTTGAGAAATCACATGCAAAAGCAAGATTTTTGCTCCAAAGTGCCTGGCAAGAGCTACCCCATATTTCAATGCACGTATAGAAAAATCAGAAAAGTCTATAGGAACCAATATCTTCTTAATCTCTACCATTTTAACACCTCCGTTTTATTTTGTGGTCTGGTGATGCTTTTCCCTTTTAACCAGCTCAGGGGTTACCCTCATGTTCCAGCATCAAAATGACTCCTAACATAGTCCACTATATCTGAAATCTTTGTTCCGGGGGTAAATATCCCTTCTATTCCAATCCCTTTCAATGTGGGTACAATTGGTGGGGGGATGATCCCGCCAACAATGATCTGGATATCCCGGATTGATCTCTCCTTGAGCAACTCTACCAATCTCGGCACAAGAATTTCAGGAGCGCCATCCATAATTCGGTAGCCTATGAAGTCTACATCCTCCTGAACGGCAGATTCCACTATCTGAGGGGGAATCTGGAACCCCCCGAGTATTACCTCTATACCTGCCTCCCTCAACCCTTTTCCCACTACATAGTAGCCGGTAGCGTGGCCCGGACTGTCAGAAACCACCAGCACTCTGATCTTTTTATTGTTCCCCAATCTCCACCTCCAAAGGTAAAGGGTAACTATTCAGGTAGGCACAAAGGCACAGAGTGCCAAAGGCACAAAGAAGGAAAAAACGATGAAACGACCCTGCTCCGCTCTGCTTTGTGCCTATGTGCCTTTGCCACTTTGTGCCTGAGTAGTTACGGTAATTGTAACTACTCAGGTGCTACATCCCAAAGTAACATCCCCATACATGGCCTAGATTTGCCGGGCCATAAACCTTTTCTCTTATCTCAACAATCTCTCCGATGCTCAGATATGCCTTAACAGCCTCTATCATAGGTCCTATTATGTTTATTCTATCCCTGTACGCATCTTCCAGCAGCCTCTTCGCTTTCTCTGCTTTTCCATGGTCTCTTTCCTTCTTAACTCCATTGAGTCTTGCTATCTGTTTGTCTCTCCATGTAGGGTCGTATCCCAGAATGTCCGTATTACCGAGGGCAATCCCCTCCTCATCCTCCCTCGTAACAAATCTGTTAACGCCCACCATAGCCCTTTCGTTATTATCTATGGCCTTTTGCCTGAGATATCCGGACTCTCTGCCCTGATCAACAATATACTGATATGCCTTCCGGGGCTGCATATCCTCTAATTCTTTCAGTATCTCTACTGCCTTTTGTTCAAGTTGATTGGTAAGGGATTCTATACAATATGAACCCCCTAAAGGATCTATAACGTTTGCCACACCGCTTTCATTGCCAATTATCTGTTGGGTACGCAGTGATAAAGTAGCCGAAGCCCTGGTTGGTATGGCCAATACCTCGTCAAAGGAGTTTACAGACATTGACTGAGCGCCCCCCAGCACAGCGGCAAGGGCGTGGATGGCAGAGCGGATTACGT
>PFIF01000059.1:10098-10706 GCA_002782605.1 Deltaproteobacteria bacterium CG_4_8_14_3_um_filter_43_13
GCTGTGGTCTGGGTATGGAATCGCATAAGCCATGATCTGGGATCCCTGGCATTGAACCTTTCTTTAATGGTTCTTGCCCACAACCTGCGCATTGCGCGGAATTTGGCTACCTCCTCCAGGAAGTCATTCTCAGAGCTGAGAAAGAAGGATATCCTTGGGGCAACTTCATCAACATCTATGTTCCTTGCCATTACGGATTGCAGGGTAAAACCTCCCATGTAGACTCCAAAGGCAATCTCTTCGGGGGCAGATATGCCTTCATCCCGGATATTCCTCACAGAGATACTGGCATGGTTCCATCGCGGCAGATTCTTTGTGCAATACTCACTGATATCCACCGACCCATTCCCCCTCATTTGCGGACCCTCACCAAAAGGGAAAACACAGTTCTGAATAGTTCCAGACAGATTCTTAAAATCTACACCCTGCCTTTCGGCTTCTGCCAGAATCATGGCAAAGACAGGTATGGAAAAGCCAATCTGGTTGATACTTATCTCAGACATATCTATCCCGTCAAAGAGGGTTTCAATGTCTGCCAGGGTATCAATCCATACACCGCCCTTTCCCAGGATGCCATAGCTCCGTTCATCACTGGACTCATAGTGCTG
>PFIF01000043.1 GCA_002782605.1 Deltaproteobacteria bacterium CG_4_8_14_3_um_filter_43_13
AAACTGGTTAATCACTAAGAAAAAATTTGTAGCGTAGCTGGTTTTGCGTTTCTAAAAGTCGTCCCGCCAATGCTAACTGCCTCATTCCCTGCTGTGTCGTCCTGTATCTGCCGACGTATTTCTTACCGTTAACAATGACTTCAATTTCTGGATTCGCGTTACGAATAAGGTTGTCCGACATGAACGGTTTCAGCTTCGCGGTAGGATCTGAAGAAAGAATTTTTTCTCCTTCGGTTCGTGTAAAAACCTTGCCTTTATCGTCTTGGTAGTGAGAAATCAGATCGATGTTTTCTCCATGCTTAAGAGGTTTTCGAATCTTTGTCAGTTCCCGCGTTTTCCCATACCAAAGCAAAAAATCCGCTGTTGTCGTTAGAAATTCAGACGCTACGAGCGAGCGAGTTTTTGTGAAGGCAATTTGGCTGATGAAGTTTTCACTCCCGAACACCTCATCCATCACGCACCGCACCAGATGGACGTTCTCATCGCCAATCTGCACGAAGACGCTGCCGGTTTCGGTGAGTAGTTCACGGGCAACGACGATACGGTCGCGCAAATATGACAGATAGGAATGGATGCCGAGCTTCCAGGTGTCGCGGAATGCACGTACCTGTTCGGGCTGGCGGGTGGCGTCCTCGGCCTTGCCGTCCTTCACCTCGCGCTTGCGGGTACTGACCTGCCAGTTGGAACTAAACTTGATGCCGTAGGGCGGGTCGAAATAGGTGGTCTGAACCTTGCCCTTGAGCCCCTCCTTCTCGGCCAGGCTGGTCATCACCAGCAGTGAATCGCCCAGAATCATTCGGTTCGACCAGTGGCCGTCGTGCTGATAAAAGTCTACCCGCTGGTCAAATTCGTCGGGCAGGCCATTGAAGTCAGCAAACAGGTTAAGCTGGTTCTCGCAGGGTTGCTCGATGCGAGGCAATGCGTCAATTAACGCCCGTGGGTGAATCTTCTCCTGAATGTAAATCGGCACAACGGGGACGGCGAGGTCAGTCTGATCCTGTTCATCCTTACCCTTCCAGACTAATTGCGGGTCGAGGGACGGATCGCGGGGGTAGAGCATGGTCTTGGGTGCGTGCTCATCCTCGGAAACAAAGTCGCGCAGTTCTTCGGTAGGGATATTCTTGCGCTTGTCCTTGTGGCGAAGAGACTCGACGGGCGTAGGGCCGTTGTTTTTCGTGGTTCGTTTTCTGGCCATATCACTTGTTCTCCATCGTTGTTTTGTTCTTACGTAACTGCGCCCGGATCAGGTTTTCCGTATTCCAGGGGTCAGCGATTTCGATGAATTCCCAGCGGCCATAACCGCCGTGGTTGTTGACTGCCGGAACCCATAGGGTGCGTGCAGTGGCAACTTTGGCCGACTTGTCTTTCTTTTTCTCGCCAGTGACCTCGATGAGGAGATTCAGCAGGTCATCGGCGCCGTTTCCGTCGTCAATGCAGGCGATGAAGTCGGGGAGGTAGTTCTTCTCCTCGCCGTTCAAGATATAAGGGATGGTGAAGCTGAGGTTGTGGTTCTTGACGTAGCGGACGACCTCTTTCATGTCCTCCAGCGCCTTGGCTAGCTTCTGCTCCCAGGAATCGGTATCGGCAACGACGTGGGAGATGTGACATTTATCGTCACGTGTGGCGTAAACAGGGCGTGTCGTGTCAAAATCAACGTAGCGTGTGGAGCCAATTGTGTCGTAGGGGCGGAGGATCGGCTTCAAGGCTGCCGTACCGTCGGTGGCGGTGACAATGGCATTGTAGATGCGGTCGGCAGCGTCATGGGCAAACTCGATGAGCAACAGCAGTTGCGGGAAGGTGTGGTCTTTGAGCGTCACGCACTCGGCCAGCCAGCGTTTGGCAATGGCAAGCAACTGCGGGAAGAGCCAGGGTTTGTCGTTTCCATCATCGTCCCGAAAGTATTGTTCGAGGGTCAGCTTGGCAAGCAGGAAGGCAACTTCATTGGGCCGGTGGCGTTTGAGGTCGTCTAGAGTGTGTATACTCGATTCGCCGACGATAGGGGCGTTCTCGACGGTAGTGGGAATGTCCGCAGTTGAGAGGGAGAATTTGGAGTCTTCTGTAAAGGTAGCGGACAGGCGTTCACCGGCTATGTCATAACGGTAGCCAAGCAGACGCGGAAAGGTGATCTCGCAGGCAATGCGGCTTTCGAGAGCGCGGACCCTGGTCGGCAGGGGGCCGGGTTTGGGTTCCTTGGTTGAACCACTGCATGGGATAAACGAGAAGGGCACACCATACACTTCAGCATACTCCGGCTCGAACATGCCGTGTTCATTAGCAGCGTAGCTCATCCGCCGCAACCCACGGCCGACGACTTGCTCGCACAGAAGCTGCGTGCCAAAGGCGCGGACGCCCAGCACGTGAGTGACGGTGTTGGCATCCCAGCCCTCGGTAAGCATGGAAACGCTGACCACGCATTTGACGTGCTCTCCGAGCTTTCCTGCCTTACCGACGGTGTTCATCACTTCACGAAGCAGGTCTTCATCGGTGAGGTTTCCAGCGTCACGGCCGGGGAAGCGAAGACTATAGTCGGCCTTGAACTCTTCGATTTCGCGATTGGCGATCTTCTTGAAGTCGGCACTCATGGCCTCGCCTGATTCAAGTTGCTTACTGTCAACAAGGATGGTGTTTGGACGGCGAAGCCAGCCGCCTTTGGTGTCGTCATTGCGGAAGATAGGAAGCTGTCCGGCCTGAACAAAGGATTTATCGCCTATCTCCTTCTCCCATCCGGCAATGTAATCGAAGACCACCTTTGAAACATTCGTATTGTTGCAGACGACGATGAAGACGGGCGGGGTGATACCTTTGGCACGGGCATCATCATTTTTTACCCAAATGTCGTAGTATTTTTCGTAGTTGCTGTATAGGCTGTGCAACGCACCCTGAAGTTCTAAGGGGAGTTTTGGCTCGCCACCGACGTCCTCAGTCTTGCGGCGCTTCCTGGGAAGGTGCTCTCGGATGCGCAGCCAGAGGTCACGGTAGGTGGGTTGTTCGCCAGTCATTGAATCGTCGGACACGGGCACACGGGGGACCTTCACGATGCCAGCTTCGATGGAGTCGATGAGAGAGAAATCGGAGACAACCCAGGGAAAAAGCGTGCCCTCGGGATATCCAGAGCCGCGCAGGAAGAAGGGCGTTGCAGAAAGGTCGTAGATGGCCTTCACGCCGATTTTTGCCTTCACTGCTTCAATGCCGGAAATCCAGACACGGGCTTCTTCCTCTCGCTTCCTGGCTTCGATGCGATCGTCGCCAGTGAGCTTTTCATCCTCCACATCCGGTTTGCGGCGGTAGCAATGATGTGCCTCGTCATTCAGAACCATGATGTTCTTCTTGTTGCCTAATTCACGGCAAACACGCCGGACCATCTGGTCGGAAGTTTCGGTGAAGGCGCTCGTTTTCCCCTCAGCCAGTATAGCCTTGGTAATCTTTCCTGCGGCAACCTTCTCACGCAGCAGGAATGCATGAAAATTCGTAATTAGAATCTTCGCCTGACTAAGCTGCTCTGACGATTGGGTCGGGAGGATGTCGCGTTGGCGGTAGTAGTTCTGTGGATCGTTGGGGAGCAGAACTCGCAGACGGTCGCGAATGGTGATACCGGGCGTAATGATGAGAAAAGTGTCGGAAAAGCGCGCGTCCTTCGGATTGGCGAGCTTGTTCAGTGTGTGCCAGGCAATGACCATTGCCATAACGACGGTCTTGCCGGAGCCGGTTGCCATTTTGAAGGCCATGCGGGGCAGACCTGGGTTCGATGTATCGTTCGCCGCACGGAGTGCGTTTTCGATCCAGCCGTCATTGTACTTTTTTGCTACCTCGGTGATATAGATGGCGGTTTCGAGGGCTTCAATCTGGCAGAAGAAAAGCTTCTTTTCTCGGTCTGGAGCGATCCAGTAAGCGAGCAGCCGACTTGTTGTCGGTGTTACTCCAAGATAACCGCCTTTCCGCCAGAGTTTTACTCGTGCACGGATCTGGTTGACAAGTTTGTTCTCTTCGATCCTGTCTCGCGTCCATTCGGTATCGAACGACAACTGCTTGGACCCTTTCTTACGGGGCTGAGCAATGGGGACAAAGTAGGAACTTATCCGGCGGCCGCTTTCGATTTCGTTGGTGATGCCCTCATCGGTAAAGCGGAAATGGCTAGTCGGCTCTAGGAAGGGGGAATTGATGACCGGGTTCTCGATGACTATCTGGTTCATGGGCGATTCACCTTGCATGCCTCCGCACAGACCTCCACGCTCTTGCCGTTCCAGACCAGTTCCACCTCGCGCTTGTCCTCGAACAGCAGAAAGCGGTACTTATCCGGCAGGGGCTTGTCGGCTTCGATATAACGGATTATCTCTTGTTGTTCCTGTTCGGTCAGTCGTGGCATGAAAATTATCTTCTTCGTGGTGTTCTACCCGGTTTCAGGCCGAGGGACGTGATGGAAAATACAATGCCTGCATAAACAACCAGCAACCATGAGGATACTGAGGTTTTGAATTACACCACATTTTTGCGCCGAGTGATTGCTAGTCGGCTTGATGCATTAGTTAGATTAAGCATATCTACTGAATTAGCGACCTTGCCTCAAGATCAAGTATTTTTTTATTATTTACGTTGAAAAAATGACCGCGCCTAATATTCTGCAAATTGCCTGAGAAGTTCCTAGCTAATGAAACACAATAGGTTGCTCCATTGAAGATCGAGACCTGCGAGACGATAGAGATTTTGTCAGAGGCCCAATTTACGGTAATTATATGGCCAAGCCGCCTGTTACCTTCAACTGGCTCATCGCCTAAAATTGGGTTATTACCAACGACACAAAGGGGGTAGTCAGCCTTCTCGCCATATCGAATAAACTTTCGCGCTGGATCAAAGGATTGATGTAAAAGAAAATCCGCACCTTCCCAGTACACTAGGTAGTTAAATGCAATTTTTGAGATTGCTCGAAAAACTGTAGTATCTATTAAGGCATTTACTTCACAAAACAAATCCTCTCTTTGATTTTCTCGTAGACCTGCCTCGCCTTTATACTCAAATTTAATTCCTTTTTCAGATAGAACCTTGCATGCAGTATTAACATCAATGCCAAAAGCTCTAATGGCCCTAGGGTTTTTCAAATCAAATTCATTTTTGTCAAGATAATCTTTCTTAGGGATCTGATCCAATAGATAGTATTCATACTCAGAAGGTTGTTTTTTCAAGAAACCGATTTGTGGTACAGGTTTTACCACGATTTCGTTTTGATCTTGCGAATATTCCCTATAAGCGTAAGCTCCTCTACATTCGCCCTCTGCGATTTTGATTATTATCCTGCTCTTTTTTCCTAGGGATTTGAATTCGTTTGGGCTTTTCAACTCGAATTTAAACCTATATGCTCCTTCAAGCGTATCTCTAGCCATAGTGATCTCAAGGTTGTCTCCAAAGTACTTATTGCAATCATCACATACTATTTTTAAGGTGAAATTGTTTGTAAACAAGCCAAAGGATTGAGGCATAACGTGTTCTGTCTTAATAAATGAAGTGAGGGGTTTATCCTCAACACAATAAATGCATTTCATTCGGATTCGCAATCTTAAACAGGGTTATTGAGAACTAGCCCGAGCTGACAAGTGCCCAGTCAGTTTTTCAGCGCATTCATGTAAAGCGAGATGTTCAGCAGCATATTTCACTTTGACCATTCATAAAATAGATAGGTCCTTACCTTTTCATAATCAATACGTCGAATTCCACCTTGCATGCTGAATAGAGACAGAGATGCCATGTTTTCAAAAATTTCTTTGGCCCGATCCGTTTCAGAGCATTTCATTCCAACATTCCTAAGCATGTATACAAGATTGAGCGTGTCCGTAAATGTTTTAGCGTATCGTAGCTGCTCCGCAATTATCTCTATGAGTTGTCCATCACGAGCAAATGGATCATCAAGTACATTTGTAACAGATGTCTCCCCAATACCGAGCGCCCTGAGGATTAATGGTAATGAATTCTGAACTCCTGAGCTGATGTCTACGTACTGAAGGCCAGCAAGCTCAAGCGGAGATTTTTCAGTTGATACATATTCAAGAAGGAGTGGTTTTATATTCTTTTCAAGTTCAGTTGCTCTAATCAACTCCCTTAAACACCATTTTGACTCTATTGATTTTTTAGAAATGATGAAAAGGAAAAAGTGTTGACGAATTATGGCTTCTAAAATTTCAACTGCGAAATAATCGCCGCCCTCAAGGCCTTCTTTATCCCACCAAACATTAATCCCAAGGCTTTCTAGGGCTTCTGCTAATGATTTAGCGACAGAGAAATCTGGTTCATGTGAAGAATGACTTATAAAAACAGAACCAATCGTGCTCTGTCGAGTAGACATCTTTTCAACCTCCTCCCCATACCGTGTTAGGGGTGAGGAACGGTCATAACTAATTAAGTATATTGTAAAATCTAGATAATCTTAACTCCGATTACTTGTCAATTTATGCCCCTTATCCTCTTCTGTCTTGCCCTTCCAGACCAGTTCAACCTCACGTTTTTTCTCAAACAGCAGAAAGCGAAATTTATCCGGCAGTGGCTTGTCGGCTTCGATATAACGGATTATCTCTTGTTGTTCCTGTTCAGTTAGTCGTGACATAGGAATTATTCTAAAGTTCCTGTATAACTCCACACCCCACGGGAATCTTCAGGGCTCTATGCAATGACCATTCATACCTTGTCTTTGCACTCGCGGACTATCGACTTCCCCGATTAACAAAATTATTTCAATCTTACACGGCAGCCGCCAGGCGTCCACCGAATGACGGGTTATGCCACGGGGCTAAACATGAACAGGCTCGAAACGATGAAT
Organism: Deltaproteobacteria bacterium CG_4_8_14_3_um_filter_43_13; assembly: GCA_002782605.1. Taxonomy (GTDB): domain Bacteria; phylum Desulfobacterota; class UBA8473; order UBA8473; family UBA8473; genus UBA8473. The sequence continues at coordinate 6,803 of PFIF01000043.1, forward strand.
GTGCGACAACACATCAGAGAGGGCGTCTTTGGCTTGCGCTGTATCGTAATCGGTCTGCAAGCCGATCCAGAAACCGTCGCTGGTACCGAAGAAGCGAGACAGGCGTAAGCCGGTGTCGACGGTTACGGCCCGCTTGCCCGCGACGATCTCTCCGATGCGCCGTTGCGGCACCCCGATTTCCTTGGCAAGCCGGTACTGGGTAATACCCATCGGCTTCAAAAATTCCTCCAGCAAGATTTCACCGGGGGTAGGGTAAGGTATTTCACGCGGCATGGTCACTCTCCTTCAATGGTAATCAACGATCTCAACGTCGTATGCATGACCGTCCTCGAAGCGGAAGCATACGCGCCATTGATCGTTGATGCGGATACTCCATTGTCCGACTCGGCCGCGCTTCAATTGCTCCAGCTTGTTATTGGGCGGAATACGCAAGTCTTCCAGCTTTTCCGCCCGGTTGAGCATTGCCAGCTTGCGCAAAGCCACGACTTGGATATTCACGAAACGGGCAACCCGCTTGCCGTTGAACAGAGCTTCAGAGTCTGAACACTTGAACGTCGAGATCATGGATAAATACTAACGAACAACGTTAGCAATGTCAAGCGTTATTCGCACTTGTCCCGCTTCACGGGAAGCAACCCATTCAAACTCGGGATTCCCGATAACAAATAGAATCACCGTTTCCGGATTGCGATCTCTCAACACAGCCGACACAACAACGTTCGTGTCAATTACTATCTTCATCGAACGCCTCGGTATGCAGCTATTTCAGCAGCGATATCCGCCTCGCTGATTGCCTGGATCTGAGGTAATGACTGCGTTTCTTTCAAAAGCAGCTCAAAATCCCTAACGGGATTATCAGATGAATCCTCCGGCAAGATAAGCACCTCGATACGTTGCCCTGCTCTGAGGGGTAGATATGTCAATACCTTTACAACCCGCAGTCAGGCCGTGGGTCACTATAGAAAATATAACGCGAAGTTTACCGGGAAGCCCGCTTTTTAAGCGATCCGGTGGAACGACTTGTTCGGCCTGTTGATTTCTCCGCCAGACTAATCAGAGACCGAAGCGCCTCATTGACGGCTTCTTCGGTGGAGAACACCTTTGCCACGTCTGGACTTAGCAGCACAAGATTGGTGCCACTGCGATAGGATTCAAAGTATTTGCCGCGGACTCCTATGCCAAGGTCTTCCCGTTTATACTCAGGACGGAGTTCATCGGATGTTTTATCCTTCCTCATAGATCACCCTTTCTTTGCTGTCCATTAGACGCGCACTTATGATTCTTGTTTGCTCTTTCCGTTCCGTATGGGAGACAACGACAAGTCGTTTTTGTAGGGATTGACCAAAAGTCATTTGTCTTTCTTCAACCTCAGAATGATCCGGGTCTTGAAAGGTAATGGCCAGAGGGTCTCCGAAGACTGTCGCTGCCTCTTGAAACGAAACACCGTGTTTCTTGAGGTTCGCTGTAGCCTTCTTTGGGTCCCATTCAAATTTCATATTGCCTTTTCCAAATACTAACTCAATTTACTTTTGTACTTTACAACCCGCAGTCAGGCAATGGGGCAACCCCGGAAACTATAACCTCTACTTCACCCTTTTCCCAATTGCCCCCTGTATTCTTTTTATACTTTCCAGGTCTCTATCCGTTCTCTCCTTGACCCCTAATCTCTCATTGACCTTAAATGCCCTCTCATAGAAACTCAATGCCTTATCCAACTCTCCCATCCCCTCATAGACATGGCCGATATTATAAAGGTCTATACCAATCCCCGATGAGTATTCTATTTGCTTATCGATCTCTAATGCCATCCTGTAATGCTCAATAGCCGATTCCAACTCCCCTTTTGCCTCATAAACCATCCCTATATTGCTCAGGTTGTTGGCCGTCCCCCTTGAGTTTTTTACCTCTTTATTTATATTAAGGGCTTTTTGATAAAACTCCAGAGCCCTATCCCGTTCCCCTGAGGAGTTATATGCAATGCCCAGATTGTTCAGCCTGACAGCAGCCCCTTCCTTATTCCCGGCACCCTCATCAAGGCGTAGAGCCTCCTGGAATTTCTCTATAGCTCCTTTTATATCGCCCTTTTTTAGCAATACATTGCCGATATTGTTCAGGCTAACCCCTTTTTCTAATGAATCATGGATCTCCTCGCCTATCTTTAATGCTTCTTGAAAACATTTCAGGGCATTGTCCATCTCTTTTATAGAATAGTACACAGTGCCGATATTGTTTAAATCTCTGGCAATCCCCTCTCTGTTATCTATGCTTTCATTGATCATTAAGGATCGCTTAAAGTAGTCAAGTGCCTTTTGAGAATCAGCCTTTGAGTAGTACTCAGAACCCTTCTGGCTGAGTTCGTATGCCCTGGTCTTCTTTTCAGGCAAAATCTTTGCACTACCACAGCCTATTAAAATAACAAGGATAAATAGAATAGAAATCTTTGTAATCTTCATCTTTCTTCCCCCACCCCCTACTTATAAGGCTGTTCCCTATTGTCAATACTTATACTCCCTCCCGGTTCCGGCTCTTTTATATTTCTGCTTATCGGCCAGGTCTTATTCACAGATTGAATAAGTTTATGTGCATCTTCCATAGTTTCCTGACCTGTATTTACAATTCCAGGGACATTGGGGGTTGACTTTTTGATGTCATTTACTATCCCAGACATATCCTTTGTCAATTTTGATATATCAGAGCTTGACTTTTCAAAATTAGCTGTAGTCTTTTTGAGCGATTCCGTTGCTTCCAATAAGTTGTCGTAGAGCCCCCTTTCTTTAACAACAGCGCCCAGATTTCCTTTCCCCTCCTTAATCTCACCGGTTATTGCTTCTAGATTGCCAAGGGTTTTTGTAAGACTTCTGGTACTCTCTGTGATCTCGCCTGTGGTCTTATCAAGATTATGAGTAATCCTTTCTGCATTGCCTGTTATTTGTCCTAGAGAATTATTGAGCTTCTGAGCAGTCTCTCTGAGGTTAATTGCTATCCCATCGGACTCTCTGTTAAATTTTTCTGTGATGGATTTTACGTTATCAAGGGCATCTGTTAGCTTATCTATTGGGGATTTGAAATCTATCTCTTTAATTATATCGGTAACCTCCCTGGTCTTCTCAGACCTTATCACCCCTCCCTCATATAGGAGCGGTTGGGACATAGCCCCAACAGAGATCTCTATCACTTTACTCCCAATGATAGGGCCGGAAATCCTCGCTATAGAATCACCCCGAATTTTATCCCTATAGGTATCCAATATACCAAGGATAATCTCTACCTTATTGTCTTTGTTTAAACGGATATCTTTTACTCTTCCTATCTCCATCCCTGAAAGGACAACCTTTGACCCCAGTTCAACACCGCCTGCACTATCGAAAATAGTTATAAAACTGTATTCCTTCTCAAACCATCTCTGCCCTCGTCCAATAAAAACCAGGGCGACTACCAGTACAACAATGGAGAATAATACGAATGCACCAACATATTTTTCGAAGTGTTTAACCCTAAAGTACATGACTAACCTCCCCTTTAGCACTGACCTTTATTTGAGACCTTTGCACAACCTGCCGAGAGCTTTGAAGAAGTCCCCTGAGAGCGAACATCGTCAAAAACCGGAAGTCGTAAATCGTAAATCGTGAATGGGTATTATACCTTTTATTTATTTTATTTACGACTCGCGACTTACGATTTACGATCATAGATGGGTCAAAAAATGTATGCTGAAGCGAAAAGGGGTACTTTTTCAAAACTCTCATTTATTCATAGATGTCATGAGTATTACATCAGGATCCTGACTATTCCTTATCTCATCCGGTGTCCCTGTTTGTATTATCTTGCCATTTTTTATAATGGCTATCCTATCCGCAATGGAATATGCAAGGGATGCATCACCAGTTACTATTATAGAGGTAACTTTCAGATTCTTAAGATCCTTAATAATCATGGAAATCTTCTTGATGGTCTGCGAATCAAAGCTGGCAGTGATTTCATCAAAGAATACAATGTCGGGTTTTATAACCAAAGCCCGGGCAACCCCTACGCTCCTCTTTAGTCCAAGGCTTAATTGGGCAGGCAGAAGATAATAACAACTTCTATCTATCTGTAAAAGACTCAGCTTTTCTGATACCATCTTTTCTATTTCAGGCTCGCTCAGATCGGTATGATAACGAAGAGGAAGGGCAACGTTATCGAAGATACAGGTATTGCTTATCAGCGCTGCATCCTGGAACACAAATCCCATCTTTCCTCTCAATTTCCGGATACGATCCTTTGGTGCCTTATGGACATTAATACCCTTTATATCCACATCCCCGTCTCTTGGATGAAAAAGGCCTGCACATAATTTCAGAAGGGTGCTCTTGCCGCTTCCACTTGGTCCGATTATCACGAATATTTCTCCGGAAAAGACCCTCATAGTAACTCTACTGAGTATCTCCTCCCCATTGTAACTAAAGTTGAGGTTGTCGATTTTTACCACTACCTCACGATTCATAAGCTTCAACCTACAGATAGAATAAAAGTGTTATAATAAAATTTACAATAAAGCACGAGAGGATAGAGTTAACAACCCCTCTGGTTGCGGCCTGGGGCACCTCTGTAGAAGAGAATTTTACAGACAATCCATTGTATGAACAGACAAGAGATATAATCAAACCAAAAACAAGACTCTTGAGCAAAGAGACAGAAACATCTGTTAGTGTAAGGGAGATCGCTAAATTATGGAGAAATACGGAAAACCTGGCAGTAGTTATCAAAGTGGAGACAACCAATCCCCCTACCATGGCTACAAGGTTGAAGTATACAGATAAAACCATAACTGCGATGGTCACGGCAATAATTCTAGGAGCGATGATAAAGTGAACAGGGCTTATCCCCATAACCTCTATCGCTTCAATCTCATGGGCAACCACCATATTCCCCAGTTCAGTAACAATGGCTGTACCTGAACGACCGATAACAACAAAGGCTGTAAGCAAAGGTCCCAGTTCCCTGATTATGACCATTATCAGAATCGGGGCAACCAAACTCCCACCCCCTAATTTTGTCAATTGGGCGCCTGATTCTATTATGACTATAGCACCCAGTACCAGAGAAATCAGGGTTATAATCTTTATAGCCTCAACACCGGTAAAGTATATCTGTTTCAAAGTCGTATGGATTATAACATTTAGCCCAAATCTCCTCTCTGTCCACAGCTCTTTAAAGGACAAAAACAATAAGGTGAAAACATTGAGGACAAAGCCTGCCCTGGACCAACCTTTCCTGGCAGAAAAATCTATGACACTTGTTTCTGATTTTACTCCCCTCACCGTTAGCTTCCTTTTTGTTATGCGTTTCTCTTATCTTAGCAACTGCAGGATCCTCCGCAGGCTCCTCCACTCGATAGATTGGAGGAAATAGCATACCCTGATCCTCTATCCGTCTCAGTGAAATCTACATTGACAGGTTGAACCTGTTTTAATAACTCTTTGTTTATTATGAAGGTGTTACCGTTTTTGTTAATAACTTCATCATCTTCTCGGAATCCATCCAGGACCATGCCTAAAGCAGGCCCTGCTCAGCCGCCTTCGTTTAAGACTACCCTTATAGAAGGGGCTTCTTCCCTATCCTTAAAATATTCTTTCATTACTTCACTTGCCTTATCCGATACTTGAAACATCTCTACCTCCTCTCGTTAACCCCTCAACTTCGCCGTTAATCTTCTAATATTATCCACCTTATCCATGTCCAT
>PFIF01000164.1 GCA_002782605.1 Deltaproteobacteria bacterium CG_4_8_14_3_um_filter_43_13
ATCCCTGTGAACTGTTACCAAATTTTTAACATCAGGTTATGAAGCTGGAATTTAGAGAAGATGCTACTAATCGTTGACAATACTATACCTTTTTGTTAATGTCCCACCTAATCTGAGTGAGTCATAAAGGATTTTCTAAGACAATCTTCTGTCTTTCAAAGTAGTGTAACGAAGGGAATCTCGGAAGGTAAGTTTTTATCAGGAGAAGAGATGCTATTCTTAGAAAAGATTGAGGAAGCAAGACAGTATATTGTTGGAAAGACAAAGACTACACCCAGGATTGGAATTTTGCTTGGGACCGGGCTTGGGGGGCTGGTTGACAGGATAAACATAAAAGCCTCCATTCCTTATGATGGCATACCGAATTTCCCAAGGTCAACAGTGGAAGGTCATATGGGAAATCTGGTTATCGGCTCTTTGGCTGAAAGGGAACTGGTTGTAATGCAGGGAAGGTTTCACTATTATGAGGGCTACTCCATGCAGCAGGTGACCTTCCCTATCCGAGTAATGAATGCCCTTGGTGTTGGAGTACTGATAATATCGAATGCAGCCGGCGGATTGAATCCTCAGTTTAACCCTGGAGATATAATGATAATAACCGATCATATAAATCTGACAGGGGATAACCCCTTAATCGGCCCCAATATAGACACTTTAGGCCCCCGATTCCCCGATATGTCACAGCCATACACTAAAAACTTGGTTAGCCTCACAGAAAAGGTAGCCTTGGAGGAAAAGATTCATCTTCAAAAAGGTGTCTATGTCGGTCTTATGGGGCCAAGTTTAGAAACTGCCGCTGAAACTCGTTTTCTAAGGATGATAGGGGCTGATGCTGTTGGTATGTCCACTGTCCCAGAGGTTATAGTTGCTGTCCATTCCGGCATGAAAGTACTCGGACTCTCGGTAATCTCCAATCTGAACTTTCCGGACAACTTAAAACCTCATTCGTTAGAAGAGATAATTGCCGTAGCCAATAATGCAGCTCCCAGGCTGGTAAAGTTGATAGAAAGGGTGGTTCAAGAGGTAGAAGTAAACCCATAAAACCCTTCAATTAGGAGTTCAAAGCTATTTTGCTTTTAAAGTACTTAAAGAAGGAAGAGAAAGTAACATATGAATAATAAAGGACAAAATATGAAAGTTGATTTTTTAATCTACGGCGACACTATACTTACAATGGTTCCGGGCAGGGAGATTATCAATAACGGTGTTATAGCTATAAAAGATGATTTAATAGTGTTCGTTGGCAAAGAGGGTTCTTTAGAAAAATCTTTTAATGCTGAAGAGACTATAATCGCCAACAAAAGTCTTGTTATGCCCGGTCTAATAAATTCCCATACCCATGCTGCAATGACCTGCTTTAGAGGTATCGCCGATGATCTGCCTTTGATGGAGTGGCTAAACGAATACATATTTCCGGTAGAAAGCAAAGCTGACGGAGAACTGGTCTATTATGGATCATTACTGGCATGTGCCGAGATGATACTCTCCGGTACTACTACATTCTGTGATATGTATCTTTTCGAAGACAAGGTCGCTGAGGCTGCAAAGGTGGCTGGGATTAGGGCTGTAGTCGGTGAGGTCCTATTTGATTTTCCATCTCCAAATGTGAAGAGTCAGAAAGAGGGGTTAGAATATACAGAATGGTTAATCAATAAATGGATAGGAGACCCCCTAATTACCCCTGCAGTTGAGCCTCATGCTGTTTACACCTGTTCTCCGGAATTTTTGATGGATACAAAGAGGCTTTCAGACAAGTATGGCGTTCCCCTTATTATCCATCTTTCAGAATCCGAGAGTGAGGTTAAAGAGGTCAAAGAGAAATACGGGAAAAGCCCGGTTTACCTCTTAGACAGTATTGGTTTTCTGGGTAAAAACCTTATAGCCGATCATTGTGTCTGTTTGACAGAGGATGAGATGGATATTCTGAAAGAACATGGAGTAAAGGTTGTTCACATGCCTGAAAGCAATATGAAATTGGCGTCCGGGGTGGCCCCTATTCCGGAACTCATGTCCAGAGGAATTCCCGTGGGTCTGGGTACCGATGGATGTGCCAGCAATAACAACCTTGATATGTTCCAGGAGATGGACACCGCCGCTAAGATCCATAAGGTCTACAGACGAGACCCAACAGTGATGAACGCCAGAGAAGTTGTAGGGATGGCTACTATTGGCAGCGCCAGGGTATTGGGGCTTAACGATAAGGTTGGAACTCTGGAAGTTGGGAAAAAGGCTGACTTGATAATAATCGATATGGACAAGCCCCATCTCACCCCGCTTTACAATATTTATTCCCATCTGGTATATGCGGTTAACGGAGCAGATGTTACAACTAGCATAATCAATGGAAAGTTGGTTATGAAAGACCGAAGGCTTCTGACTATTGATAAAGATGAAGTAATGGAAAAGGTTAGACAGATTGCTTTGAGAGTAAAGGGCAGCCTGGACTACCACTGATTTTGATATTGACCTTCACATCGAAATCAATTAACCTCTATTAACAAAAAGGGCGATTAGCTCAGGGGATAGAGCGCTGGTCTCCGGAACCAAAGGCCGTGGGTTCGAATCCCACATCGCCCGCCAATTAATTCAGTAGGTTAACCAATTATGTTTAGCCCTCTTGTTTTTGTATGCTAACCTATAGCTAACCTTTTTATTTTCGTACCTTCAATTCCATGCTGTTTATTGTCTCTGCATGATCAAAAAAATATATGACCGCCTGCATCTTTTGATGTGTACCCCTGGAGATCGAGGACAACTGATTTTATCTCTTAAATTGATTCTATCGGAGTCATTATAAAATTCTCTCACTTGGATGGTTTCGGCAGCTTCTGTCCCTTCATTTTCAGGCACTAGTTTTTTATGTTGATACGCCCCTCTTTAGAAAAAGGGAATTTGAGGCTTCCAAATACAGTACTAACATCGGCATTTCCCACTATCTTATAAGGCAGGTCATTCCCTGTGAATATAATCTTCAGAATTACGCTCAAATCTTTAAATTTTGCAACGAGAGGTACCTTTATTTGTGTTGCTGATGATGAAGGGATCAAGAGTTCCTTTTTTAGGTGACCATTTCCGATTTCCTCATTTTCAATATAAATGGTGTATCCAAAAGACTTGAGTGTAAGGTCAAAATTGTTTGGATTTTGTACTTCGAGATCAAGGAGAAGATTCGTCATTGTGAAGGAGATGGGACTGAGGGTGACTCCACGAAGAGTAAAGGATGGCTTCACCAGTATCCAGTTCAAACAAGACACAAGGAAAATAGAGAAGACAAACAGGAAAAATATTCTACAGTAAATCCTTACTTTCCGGGATTTGATTGAGATAGGTATTAATTTATTATTCATTATCCTATCTACCTTCATACTCCTAAGAATGATCTTTGCGCTTTTCGCTGGAGCGGATATCCCGGATCCTCTCCAGCATCTTGTCGAAGTAGTCGGACCCAATATTGACTCCAGCCTTCAGGCGTTCTTTATCCATCGTGAAGTCCTTGACCAGATACTCCAGGGCGTTGGGCATAAAGGTGAACTATGGCACTACTTGCTGAAGAAATCGTTGAAGAGTGGTTAAACCGACATGGCTACTTCACGATTTGCGGAATCAAAATGGGGGTTCACTAAATTGACCTGCTCGCGGTCAAATGGATGGAGAACGGAATAGCCGAATGCCGCCACATTGAAGTCCAGGCTTCCATGCGACCCGTCAGCTACATTTATAATGACAGGATAAAACTCCAATGTGCCTCTTTAAATTTTCTGTCAACTTCTTTATCCTCTGCTCCTTTAGCATCTGGCCTTTCTCTCAGCATAGGAACGAATCTTACCGGAATTATATCTTTCGTAAGCATCTTCCCTTTTTTCTTTTCTACCAATTTTAGCTCTTGCCGGAATCCCCCTACCGGAATTACCAATCTTCCGCCCTCTGCTAATTGCTCTATTAAAGGTGCGGGAATTTCTTCCGGCGCACAGGTTACAATTATGGCATCAAAGGGAGCAAATTCCGGCCAGCCCAAAAAACCATCGCCGTGTCTGACATAAACATTGGAGTAACCCAATTCTTTAAGAAGTTTCTTGGCCCTATTAGCCAATGGCTCTAATATCTCTATAGTATACACCTCTTTAGCCAATTCTGCCAGAATAGTTGCCTGATAACCTGAACCTGTGCCTATTTCCAAAACCTTCTCTTTACCTTTTAACGCCAGCAGCTCTGTCATTAAGGCCACAATATAAGGTTGCGATATGGTTTGGCCTTCACCTACAGGAAGGGGGGTATCAGCATAAGCCAAATGCTTATACGCCCGAGGAACAAACAAATGCCTTTTTACTTTCCGCATTGCCCCAAGCACAGATTTATCTTTAATCCCCCTGGCTTCGATCTGCTCCCTTACCATCAGCCCTCTCTGACGGGTAAATTCTCCTTCTTCTTCCGGCATGCCTATGCTTATTTTTTCAGTTAAAGGAAATGCGGCGAGCAACATTAATAGAGTGATAATAAAAGATAACCGTCTCATATCTACCACTTCCTTGAAACAATAAATTTTATCGGTTCTGCTTTGGGACTGGGCACAGACTGAATAAGCCGTAACAATGTTTCGGGATCAGCAGCATCGGTCAGGTATTTTTTCCCGTCGGCAGCTTCCATTTTCAGTCGGTTACATTTTGTAACCGACTCACTGCCTTCTTTTTTTAAACGATTTTTTAAGACTTTCCAGTAGTTCCGCGCCGCCTGATAATCCGACTGCTGTATCAAAACCTGTAAAATATCAACCACTGAGAAATACCATGTTTCTGTCTGCTCATCGTAATGACGACGGATTTTATAGTTTTCAAAAACAGCTAAGCTATTGTCAGTCATTGCTATCTTCCTCGCCGCTATCTGGTTTGAAATAATGTTGGTTCACGCAAAGGCGCTGAGACACAGGGGGAATATACATATCAGAATCCCAATTCAATGGATTGTTTTGAATATATTCGTGGATTCTGTTCCATTCATTGTCATTGCGGATTATATGTGTTATTAAACCATACCCTTACCTATACCTCAATTATCGGGTAAAATATAGTCTTTTTTCATCTTTTTTAACTCCTTTAGTGAACCTGCAATGATGTCGTCAAATTATCCCTTGTTCTTGAACTGCAAACCCATGACGGGAGAGCACTCTTAAACACAGGGGATTTTTATTTACTTTAAAAAAAAACTGTGGGATATTTAAACAACAAGACTGACTCACATATCTAAAAGAACCAGGACTAGAAAATGTCCTCTTACGTTACTCATATAAACCAAATCCGCAAAAGGAAGGGATTGTCCGAGCTTACTGAAGGCGAATTTGAGCTGATTTATATCAATCAGGCTAGAAGAAGAGTAGGATTGTCTGAGTTAATTTCTAAGGAAAGAAGGTGCATTGTTTGTGGAAAGAATTTTATGTCCTTAGATGCTTCCCATCGTGTATGTGATAAGTGTCGTCCAAAGTGGACAAAAAAAAGAAACGAGCTTGAAAAGGCCTTTGTAAATATCGAGGATACAGAAACATTCGAACTCCTGAATATAGAAGAACTCAGTATTTTTGAAGGAATTGAATGAAATTGCCATCCGAAGAATCGGTTATTATAGAGCCAAGAAAGGGTAGAACAGAGTCAAATGTAGAAGAAACAGTGTTCTTGTTTTTCTCACCTACAGATTTTAAGATCGCCTCTAATGTATTAAATCTGGATGAATCACGAAGGAGAAGATTGAATTTCGCCAAATTGTACGACCTGAATCTCAATGGTAATCGATTCTCCATTGCTGGTCCTGCAATAGGGGCTCCAATAGCCGTAATACTCATGGAGAGATTGATTGCCATGGGAGCCAGGAATATAGTTGGCATAGGCTCATGTGGCTCGCTCCAAAAAGACATTTGTATAGGAGACTATATAATCCCTGCCGAGGCAATAATAGAGGAAGGGACATCCCAACATTATCCTCTGGGTGAACCGATCCCAAATGCCAGCAAAAAGATTTTGAAATATCTGGAAGAGTGTTGCCTGTCAAATAATTTAAACTTCACTATAGGCAAAGTATGGACAACAGATGCACCCTTTCGGGAGACAATAGGAAAAATTACCAATTACCAAAATCAGAATGTCCTGGGGGTCGAAATGGAGATGTCCGCTCTCTTAACGGTAGGTAGATTTAGGGGAATTGATGCAGGAGGGTTTTTGGTTGTTTCTGATGAACTGTTTACCTTAAAATGGAAATCTGGATTTGGAGGGGACAAATATTTTTCAGCAATGAAAGCAGCCTGTGAAACTCTATTGCTTAATCATAGAACCATAGGCTAGTAGTGTCTCCATATCTGATTTATAAGGCAGAAAAAGAGGAGTGGAATATTGTCCAATATCAGGATTCTTGCCATTGACGTTGGAGGGGGGACACAGGACATCCTGCTCTATGAAGAGAGTAGTCTAGTGGAGAATTCCGTTAAGCTGATCCTGCCGTCTCAGACAAGGATTATAGCAAATCGTATTGCCGGAATAACACAAGATAGAAAGCCCATCTTTCTAAAAGGGAACCTTATGGGAGGTGGCCCCTGTGTAATGGCAATAAGAACCCATATCAATGCCGGCCTCGAAGTATTTGCTACAGAGTTGGCAGCAAAAACCATCCACGATAATCTAATCAGAGTAGAGGAAATGGGAATAAAAATCGTTACTGAACCGCCCAAAGATGCAATATCAGTTGTACTGGGAGATATTGATTTAATTGCCCTTAAGAAGGCACTATCCTATTTTGACACAGAACTTCCAAGGAATTTTGCAGTTGCGGTTCAGGACCATGGTGAATGTGTAGATGGGAGCAATCGGAAGTTTCGATTTCAACATTGGCGAAAATTTCTACAGAATGACGGGCAGATATCCCATTTAGCATACCAAACCCCTCCCCATTACCTTACCAGAATGATAGCTGTTAAACGAAACATTCCGGATGCTATAGTCATGGATACATGTGCAGCGGGTATCATGGGGGCCCTTTGTGACCCCTTAATAGAAAAAGGAAATACAAAAGGGGTGGTCATTGTTAATATTGGAAATCAACATACTGTTGCTGCCCTTGTTAAAGACGGCAAAATGCTTGGGTTGTTTGAACACCACAGTGGATCGATGACTCCAAATAAATTGGAAGGCTACATCCATCGTCTCTTAGAGGGAACACTAACTAACGAAGAGGTATTTGAAGACGGTGGACATGGGTGCTTTATCCAACCTGGTTTCTCTCCTGGGAACGGGTTTGACTTAATATCTGTAACAGGCCCTAATAGAGGACTCGCAGAGGGGTTAGGATATTACTTTGCTGTTCCCCACGGTGATATGATGTTAACAGGGTGTTTCGGGTTGGTAAAGGCTGCTATGGAATTTTTTGGTAAAGCGTAAAGAAAGGAAAGGTAATGCCAAAAGGTAGAGCCCATGTTTTAGTAAAAGGAAGGGTTCAGGGGGTCTATTTCCGTGCTGAAACTCAACATGAAGCAAGACGATTAGGTGTAAACGGATGGGTTAAGAACCTCCGGGATAGAAGTGTCGAAGCTGTTTTCGAAGGAGAAGAAGACAGGGTTAAGAGTATGATTAAATGGTGCAATCACGGGCCTGCAGGAGCAATAGTGACAGATATTTCTATAGATTGGCAGGACTATAAAGGAGAATTTAACGGGTTTTCCATCACGTATTAAACCGGTAAAAAGGCAGCTCTTTCACATTACCCAATATTATGGAATTTAGCTACCCATTACCTGTCTTCCAGTTCTTTGGGTATTATTGTATCCCATTTCAGACATTGGGGACATTTCCACTCTACATTTTCTAATTCAAAACCACACCTTTGGCATCTAAATCTTTTCTCAGGCATATCGAGTATGTTCAAAAGGTTTTGATATTCACGTATAAGTTCATCCGTCTTTCCAGATGCTATAAGGATTCTTCCCAACTCTTTTCTTGCATCTATGGAGGCTGACATTATCCTTATCACAGACTGGAGCTCTTCTATCGCCTCTTCAGTATCTCCTCTCTTGTATAGATATTCTGCCAGGATAAAGTGAAGGTGGTAGTTGTCTTTATCTTCCTTTGAACTCTTCTTTAAAAACTCCTCAAAATCGTTAGATTTGTCTTGCATAGAGTATGCTTTTTCCAGTCTACCATATACCAGATGGGTTAAAGGTGGACTGATTTTAGTTACTCTCTTCCATGTAGAGATAGCTCCGCTATAATCATTTTGGAAAAGACATATATCTCCCAAATGAATAAGGGCATCTATACAATTAGGGTCTAAAGATATAGCTTTTTTGAAAGTCTCCTTTGCCGACTTTATGTCATTATCAGCAAAGTGAGATTTCCCAAGCTCTGTTTGAATATGTGCCAGGACGTTGTTGTCATTTGTCTTTCTCAGTGCTGATACTCTCTGCTGAATTGTATAAGCCCTTTCCCATTCGTTAATCTCTTCGTAAAGCTCCTCAAGCTGTATATAGGCATCCAGCCTGAATGAATCATTGTCAATTACCTCTTCAAAGGATGAAATGGCCCTCTTGATAAAACCAGCTTTTTTAAAGTCTAAACCCAGATTGTACAAAGCCTGTATCTTGGTCTCTCTGTCAATTGTGGGACGGAGTATTATACTGTTATGTATACGAATAGCCCGTCCAACCTCTCCCTTGCTCCTAAACAGGTTCCCCAATGCTATATAGGTTTCAACTGTGTTGGAGTTTATCTGAACAGCTTTGGTAAATTCCTCTATGGCATGGTCATGATCATTTGAGAGCAGATAATTTATACCCATCAGAAAGGCAGTACTCTCTTTGCCTTCTTTTTTGACCTTAGGTTCTACATCTGTCAATTTTGACGAAAACCAACCCCCAATGATCAGACCCAGAAAAAGACCGATCAAAACCAGAATTACAGAGAAATAATACGGATTTGAAACATGTAGTTCCATGAAATCTTCTCCAGTTTAATTCTTATTCGTACGGTTGTTTTGACTCCATAATTGGCAGATTTCTCAAGGAATTCAACTCGTCCTCCAATTCCAGAATAGTTTTCTGTTGCCTTTTTATCTCCTGCTTCAGCTTGAAGCTAGTAAAAACACAGCCGAACCCCGCAATGAGAATGCCTAAAAGGATAGAAATGAAGACTAATAAAAAAAGAGGCATAGTCAATACCTCGTTAACAAAATAATATTGAAGGGAAACAGACTCTTGATTCTTAATGGCAAAGGTTATGGCAGTAATAAAAAAGAGCGTTACAAAAACCGTTTTTAACAATCTCATCAAATTTCCTCCTTGTATTTCGGTAATGTCCACCTCTATATGTCTAATTGCTTGAAAAATGGGGCCAGCCTGTCATAGGTTTCGTCCAGGTGTTCAGGTATTACTCTGGTCTCAGCCAAAAGCGGCATAAAGTTGATGTCTCCAGCCCACCTTGGCACGACATGAAGATGCAAATGCTCTTCCAGCCCTGCCCCAGCAACCTTTCCCTGATTCAACCCAACATTGAAACCATGTGGTTGAAATGCTTCTTTAAGTATAATAATGGATTTCTGTAAAATAAGAGAGAGATTATTGACTTCGGCTATCTCTAAATCCTCTAAACCGCTAACGTGTCTATTGGGGACTATCAACAGGTGACCATAGGAATAGGGGTATTTATTTATTATTACCATAGAAAGCTTGCCACGGTATAACACTAAACTTGTGTTACTATCTTTTTCGCCGGGTTTAGAACAAAAAATACAGGCCTCTGATTTATCCCCTAAGATATAATCCATTCTCCAGGGAGCCCAAATACTTTTCATTGTGCCTCCGCTCTATATCTCAATTAACTCCACCTTTCCATAAACGGCCATTTCTTTACCCAGTACAATCAAAACACCCAAGATACCATCAATCTTACCAGCAAATTCTAAGGCTCTGTTAAAATCCCTTTTATCTTTTACAAGATTACCAACAGATGTAGCAGCAGCATCTGCCAGAAGAGCCGATTTTGACACAACAGTAACGGCATCTGCCCTGCCAAAACTAATGGAATGCCCCACTGTACCTGAAGAGGTACAAACCCCAAGAGGGGTATCATCAGGATTGATCTTAATCCCTATCCTATTGCTTAGCGGAGACGTACCTGCATATATCCCGATGCTTGTTTTTGAAGAAGTTTTAAGAAATATATCTCCCCCGTTTTCTACAATTATTTCCTCCGATTGGTTTAATAACTCTTTACCAATAAATTCGGAAATACCCCCTGCTACCGCTGCCATAGGCCCAGTTCCGGTTAAGCTCGAAGCCTCCATCATGGCCTTTATAATTCTGGGGGCAAAGGGATCTAATGGTAGTGGTATCAGACTCT
>PFIF01000125.1:0-694 GCA_002782605.1 Deltaproteobacteria bacterium CG_4_8_14_3_um_filter_43_13
TGAACAGGTTCAGCATGTTACCCATCGCCACCATACCTGGTTTGAGCGTCTGGCAGATGCCAGCGTAAAACCTTTGAAGGGGGGCATTATTGCTCTGATTGTTATAGCCGCCACCTTTTTTGTAGTTCGTTTCATTGGTGAGAGCCTCATTGGCTATGTGCTTGAGCCCCTATTTGAGAACCTGTGGGCGCCGGTAATATTGAGGTTAAGCAGCCTCCTGGGCGGCGAGAGCTTTATCCATCACATCCTGATAGGCAGGATAACCGGCGATGAAGTCAATTTTGTGGAATCGTTTGGATTATTGACCAGCGGGCTCTATGTTCCCTTCGCCATGGTGTTGCCCTACATTATCGCTTTCTACCTGATGCTCGGGCTGCTTGAGGATAGCGGCTATTTGCCGCGGCTGGCAGTTTTAATGGACACCATTATGCACCGCCTGGGTCTGCACGGCTATGCTGTTATTCCTATCCTGCTCGGGTTTGGTTGCAATGTGCCGGCTATTCTGGCTACCAGGATTCTGGAGAGCAATAGGGAGCGGTTCATCGCCGCCACCTTGATATCTATCGCCGTCCCCTGCGCGGCGCTTCAGGCAATGATTTTCGGCCTGGTGGGTGAGCGTGGAGGACAATACGTAGCTGTCGTTTACGGGACACTTTTCGTAGTCTGGATCATTTTGGGAATTATACTCCGCTAT
>PFIF01000125.1:737-3035 GCA_002782605.1 Deltaproteobacteria bacterium CG_4_8_14_3_um_filter_43_13
GCGAGCAGTAGTACAGAAATTGTGGATGAGGGTCTACGGCTTTCTGGCAGAGGCGCTCCCCGTAATCCTGGGCGCTATCCTGGTAATCAACATACTGGATATCCTGGGGATATTCGGCGCCATCGCCAATTTCACCGCCCCGGTCGTGACCGGTCTTCTGGGATTGCCCAAAGAGGCGGTGACCGCCTTAGTCATCGGATTTCTGCGCAAGGATGTCGCTGTTGGCATGCTGGCGCCCCTGGCGCTGACTGCTGAGCAATTGGTGGTTGGCAGCGTGGTTCTGGCGATGTCCTTTCCGTGTATTGCCACCTTTATTGTTCTGCTTAGAGAACTGGGGGTAGTAGGTATGGTGAAAGCAACAGGAATAATGGTATCTGCCGCTCTAATAGTGGGGGGACTGTTGAATGTGGTCTTATAGATGAGTAATTTGAGTGTAACTACTCATGTGTTTAGGCTGAAGACCGAAGGCTGAAGTGTCCTAAAAGTCTTCAGCCTTCAGTCTATCTACCTGAGTAGTTACAGTAAATGTAGATAAAAAGATGAAAGAGGAGTGGACATAAGTATGGCTACGGACGATACTTCTGACCTGGATAAGATGATTGAGGAGACACAAGCATCCATTATCAAAGATGCCAGGGATACCTTTTCAGAAGAGGTTGTGAATCGCTGGCTCAATCCGAAAAACTTTGGCAAGATGGAAGATTCAGATGGGGTTGGACGCGTAACCGGCCCATGTGGGGATACCATGGAGATATTTCTGAAAGTCCGAAACGACAGAATAACCAGTGCTATGTATATGACTCAAGGCTGCGGGACTACAATTGCAGCGGGAAGTATGGTAACGGACCTGGCAACTGGAAAAGATATAAAAGACGCATTAAAGATAAGTCAGGAGGTTATCCTGGATGCATTGGGAGGTCTCCCTGATGATAGCAAGCATTGCGCCCTTTTAGCCTCAAATACCTTAAAGGATGCGATCAAGGATTATTTGGCTTACAAAAGGGATCCGTGGAAGAGAGTGTATAGAAAATAGAATCGGAGTCTGAAATGGTGATCATTGGTGTAACCGGCGGCATTGCCTCGGGGAAAAGCACGGTTACTAAGTTCTTTATAGATTTAGGGGCATACCTGATTGACTGGGACGTCCTTGGTCATGAAGTGATGCTCCCCCAAAAAAGGGCGTGGAAGGGTGTTGTGGACTATTTTGGAACAGAGATCTTGAACGAGGATCTATCTATCAATCGACAGATTCTGGGGCAGTTGGTCTTCAATAAACCCGAAAAGTTACAAAGGCTGAATCAGATAGTTCATCCTGAAATATTTAAGGAGGACAAAAGATTAGTGGAGAAGATAAGGAGTGAAGACCCCAATGCTATAATAATTAAAGATGTGCCGCTACTAACCGCTGAGATTAAGCAGACATTGGTTGACAAGGCAGTTGTAGTTTATGCCACTGAAGAAAACCAGATAAGGAGATTGAAAGATAGAGGATTTACTGTAGAAGAAGCGAGAAGGAGAATAGGAGCACACGTTTCTATAGATGAGAAGATGAAGTTTGCCGATTTCGTTATCTACAACGATGGATCGATAGAAGAGACGAGAAGGCAGGTAGAAAAAATCTATGATCAGATACTCTTAGAAGAACGTCATGTATAAAAAGGACTGTTATGATCTTATAGGTCTCTCTTAAAGATAGGTATGGGGAAATGAGGAACAACCTCTAGTATTTGAGGGTAAAGGTAGCTGAAGATTGAACTCGGTGAAAGACGCTACCGTATTCACAAAGGAGGGGTGAAAATGGATATCAGGAATATTTTTGGGGAAGCGGAACTGGGGAGGCTGCATCTCAAAAACAGAATCTTCATGGCTCCTCTAAAGACAGCCTTCGGTACGCCTGACGGCAGGGTTACCGACGGACATCTAAATTTTTACAAGAGTATCAGTCGAGGAGGAACCGCTGCAATTATACTCGAACCTACAGCCGTCCTCCTCAATGGTAAAGAACATCCAAAACAGCTTTGCATACATGAGGACAGACATATAGCTGAGCTTAAAAAGATTACGGAGGTCATCCACTCAAATAACGCCCTGGTCGGTTGTCACCTGAACCATGCGGGCCGGGCAGCTAACCCCAAGGCAACAGAAACACCTCCCCTCGCTCCCACAAAGATGACCTGTCCATCTAGCGGAGCTGAGGCAAAAGAACTCACAGACGAACAGATACAGGAAATCATAACTGCTTATGGGGACGCAACCAGACGGGCAGTGGAATCTGGTTTTGATTTTATCGAGGTTCAG